>NZ_MWIG01000114.1:0-32867 GCF_002156145.1 Streptomyces sp. NRRL B-24572
GTGCCGATGACGTACGCGCCGCGGGCCTTGGCGATCTGGACGGCGAAGTGGCCCACGCCGCCGGCCGCGGCGTGCACGAGCACCCGCTCGCCGGGCCGTACGTCCGCCGCGTCGACCAGGGCCTGCCAGGCGGTCAGCGCGGCGAGCGGCAGGGCCGCGGCCTCCACGTGGGTGAGGGACTTCGGCTTCGGCGCGAGGTGGCGGGCCGGCGCCACGACGTACTCCGCGTATCCGCCCGCCTGCCGGGGGAACAGCGGCATCCCGAAGACCTCGTCGCCCGGGTGGAGGTTCCCGACGCCCGGCCCCACGGCCTCGACCGTGCCGGAGACGTCCCAGCCGAGGACCGGCAGCGGGCCCCATGCGATGAGGGCGCCGCTCGCGCGGGTCTTCCAGTCCACCGGGTTCACGCCGGCGGCGTGGACCCGCACGAGGACCTCGTTCAGGCCCGGCTCCGGGCGCTCCACCTCGTGCTCGACGAGCTTCTCGGGACCGCCCCACTGCTCCACGACCACCGCGCGCATGCTTCCGCCTCGTTCCTTCTCGGTCGGTGTCCGCCGGAACCCTTCCGGCGGCGACCCGTTCACGATCCCGTTCCGCGGCCCCTCACGGTGTTGGCCCTCTGGCCACTATGTGACAGGATTTGGCCATGACCGAGATGGCCCAGAACGAGCCGGTGCACCGCGTCGCGGTGCTCGCCCTGCCGGGAGTGCCGCCCTTCGAGCTCGGCATCCCCTCCCGCGTCTTCGGCAGCGTCCAGGACGCCGAGGGCCGCCCCCTGTACGAGGTCACCGTCTGCACCGCCGACGGCGCGCCCGTCCTGAGCGACGCGGGTTTCGTCGTCCAGCCGGCGGCGGGCCCCGAGGCGCTCACCGCCGCCGACACCGTCGTCGTCCCGCCGACGCACGCCATGCCGGAGCTGGGGCGGGGCGGCCCGCTGCCGCCCGAGGTCGCCGAGGCCATCGCCGGGATCCGGCCCGGCACCCGACTGGTCTCCATATGCTCAGGGTCGTACGTGCTCGCCGCCGCGGGTCTGCTCGACGGCCGGCCGGCCACCACCCACTGGAATCTGGCCCCGGAGTTCCGGCAGGCGTATCCCGAGGTCAAGCTCGACGAGGAGGTGCTCTTCGTCGACGACGGCGACGTCCTCACCTCGGCCGGGGTGGCCGCCGGGGTCGACCTGTGCCTGCACATGATCCGCCGCGACCACGGTGCCGCGGCCGCCAACCGGGCGGCCCGCATGTGCGTCGTACCGCCGTGGCGGGACGGCGGGCAGGCCCAGTTCATCGACCGGCCCGTGCCCGAGCCGACCCTCGCCAGTACGGCCGCGACGCGCGCCTGGGCCCTGGAGCACCTCGGGGAGCCGCTCACCCTCGGCCGGCTCGCCGAGCACGCCCGGATGAGCCTGCGGTCGTTCACCCGGCGGTTCCGGGACGAGGTCGGGATGACGCCCGTGCAGTGGCTCACGGCGCAGCGCCTGGAACTGGCCAAGCAGCTCCTGGAGACCACCGACCTCCCCATCGACCTCGTGGCGCACCGGGCGGGCATCGGCTCCGGCAACTCCCTGCGCGCGCACATGCGCACGGCCTTCGGCGTCTCGCCCGCCGCCTACCGGCGCGCGTTCGGCGCCTCCGACCCCGTCGGCGCGGCGCGGTGAGCGCTCGGACGGGCGCTACGGGGTGAGCCAGCCGCGCAGGAGACGGCTCACGGCCGGCATCGCCACGTACGTCATCAGCACGTTGAAGACGCAGGCCACGACCGCGCTGCTGAGCAGCAGGGGGAGCGCGGTCAGACGGGGCACGAGGAACAGGCTGCCGAGCACGGAGATCGGGTAGATCGCCAGGGTCGCGCTGATCGCCATCTTCCACCGGGGCGGCGCGGGGCGCGTCGAGCCCGGCTTGGCGAACCAGGTCTCCATGCCGGTGAGCCTGCGCCGCGCGATCTCGGTGTGGTGGTGCCCCTCGCAGTCGGCGAACCAGGCCGCCCGTTCGGGAGACTCCTGCCAGGCCCGGCAGGCGTCCGCGTCCCGGAACCGGTGCACGAGGAACCAGGGCGCGTCACCGCCGGAGGAGCGGAAGAGGCCGTGTCCCAGGTGGCCGGGGAAGGTGGCCGCCGTATCGAGGATGCCCCGCGCCCACCGCTCGAAGGCGGCTTCGTGGCCGGGCTCCACCCGGCGGGCTATCAGGAGGGTCACCTCGCCGGTGTCGGCGGGGACGGTGGCGTGCTCAAGGTCGACCGCGGTCACACATGCTCCTCGTGATCACGCCGCGCCCGCCCCCACTGTACGCGTTGCGGGCCGCGGGCCGAGGTCACCAGCCGAAGCGGCGGTCGACCACCGCGGCGAACTCCTCGAAGCTCAGGACGCGGTCGCCGTTCTGGTCGGCCGCGTCGAAGAGGGCCGCCGAGTCGTCGACGTCCCCGACTCCCCAGAAGGGGATCACGCCCTGCGCCGCCAGGGTGGGCCCCTTCTCCCGCAGCGCGCGGATGACCTCGGTACGGGTCAGCGTGCCGTCCTGGTCGAGGTCGAGCGCGTCGAAGAGGATGCGGGCCTTGTCGCTCATCACGTGTCCTGTCCGGTGGGGCCGGGCGCGGGTGCGTCCGGCGCATCGTGTGGGGGAGGACGCGCCGACCGCCTCCGGGGTTGCGTCCCCGTACGGGCAGGCGGCGTTCAGCCCTCGCCGCCGCGCTCGGCCGCACCCGCCGCACGGCCGAGTGCGGCGAGGAGCAGCTGGAGTTCGGCCTCGACGAAGTCGGTGGCGGTGTCGGTGGCGAGGGGCTCCTCGGGGGTGGACGCGGCCGGCCGGGCGAGGAAGACCGACCGGGCCGCGACGGTGCCGATCAGGACCAGGGTCAGGACGCCGATCTGTTCGGGCCCCATGCCCCGGATCGGCTCTCCGCGGCGAACGGCCTGGGCGATGAGGGCGTCGAGCTGCTCGCGGACCATCAGGTACACGTCGTCGTGGAGGATCTGGCGCAGCTCCGCGTCGTGCGCGGCCTGGCCCATCAGCGACAGCAGCGCGGGGCCGGTGGAGGCGCCCAGGATCCGCTGTTTGCGGACGAGGAACTCCCGGAGGTCGCCTTCGAGGGAGCCGGTGTCGATGCCGCCGAGTTCGTCCAGGGCGATGCGCCGGGCCACGGCGCCGGCGAGCGCCTGCTTCGAGGGCCAGCGGCGGTAGAGGGAGGCGGTGGAGGCGCCGGCACGCCGGGCCACGGCCGTGGTGGTGAAGGCGGCCCATCCCGACTCGTTCAGCACCTCGACCGCCGCGTCGATCAGAGCCGCGTCCACCCGCGGGTCCTTCGGCCGTCCCTTCGGCGCGGTGTCGTCCCTGGTCGTCATGGACCGATTCTCTCGCATCGCGGCACGCGCCCTCTCCCCTCCGCTACAGTAAACGAAAAGCTTTCGTTTCGTATTGAGGTGTGTGACTCCATGCCCACGACGACACCCGGCCGGGTCCTTCCGACCGCCACCCGGATTCCCGAGTCGGTCGCCGGCGCCCGGCGCCTCTTCGCCTCCGGAGCGACCCGCCCGCTTCCCGCCCGCATCCGCTCCCTGCACGCGCTGCGCGCGATGGTCACCGAGAACGAGGCCGCGTTCGAGGCCGCCCTGTGGAGCGATCTCCACAAGAACCGGGCGGAGGCGCAGTCGACCGAGATCGGCGTGGTCCTGGCCGAGCTCCACCACACCCTGCGGCGGCTGCGGGGGTGGGCGCGACCGAAGCGCGGTCCCGTTCCCGTGGCGCTGTGGCCGGCGCGGGCCCGGCTGGTGTCCGAGCCGCTCGGCGTGGTGCTGGTGATCTCCGCGTGGAACTACCCGGTGCAGGTCCTGCTCGCCCCGCTGGTCGGCGTGCTCGCCGCCGGGAACACGGCGGTGCTCAAGCCGAGCGAGCTGGCACCGGCGACCTCGGAGCTGATGGCCCGGCTCGTGCCCCGCCACTTCCCGGACGGCGTGGTGCGCGTCGTCGAGGGAGGAGTGCCGGAGACCACCGAACTCCTCGCGCAGAAATTCGACCACATCGTGTTCACCGGAAGCGGGACGGTGGGCCGCGTCGTGATGCGTGCGGCGGCCGAGCACCTGACGCCGGTGACCCTCGAACTGGGCGGGAAGTCACCGGTGTGGTTCGACGACGACGCCCATCTGCACCAGGCGGCCCGCCGCCTGGCGTGGGCGAAGTTCACCAACGCCGGGCAGACCTGCGTCGCCCCGGACTACGTGATGACCACACCGGACCGGGTCACGGCACTCGTCGCCGCGCTCGAGGCGGCGATCGAGGACATGTGGGGCGCCGACCCGCGCGCGGGCCGGGACTACGGCCGCATCGTCAACGAGCGCCAGTTCGACCGCCTCGTCGGCCTCCTCGACGGGGCGGACGTGGTCGTCGGCGGCGAGCGCGACCGGGCGGAGCGCTACCTCGCACCCACGGTCGTGACCCTTCCCGTCGGCACGGGCAGCACGGGAATCGGCCCGGACGCGGCGTACCCCGTGCTGCGCGAGGAGATCTTCGGCCCGATCCTCCCGATCGTCCCGGTCGCCTCCGCCGAGGAGGCCGTCGAGGTGATCAACGGCTGGGACGAGCCGCTCGCCCTGTACGTGTTCAGCTCCTCCGCCCGCACCCGCCGCCTGTTCGAGCAGAACACGTCCTCCGGCGCGGTGGTCCACGACGCGGGGATCGTGCACGTCGCGACGACCGGGCTGCCGTTCGGCGGAGTCGGGGCGAGCGGCATGGGCGCCTACCACGGTGCGTACTCCTGGCGCGCCTTCTCCCACCTCAAGCCCGTCCTGAGGAAGCCGCTGACGCCCGACACCCTCCGCTTCGTACAGCCCCCGTTCGACGGCCTCGGACTCCGCCTCGTCAAACGCCTGATGCGTCACGGTTGGGGTTAGGCTGACGCGGTAAAGGCCGCTGGGGGGCGGGTCGTTGAACACGACGGGGGACTCGTGTCGGAACACTTGGGTCGTGGCGCGCCCGCAGCGCTGCCCCCGGCGCTGCGGGCGTCGCTCGGGCCGATCGCCGTCCTCGCCGCGGCGGCGGCCGCCGCACTCGGGGGCCTGTACGCCGGCCACGGCGGGCCCGGCAGGGTGGACCGGTGGGTCCAGCCGATGGCGGAGGGCGTGCGGCCGCCGTGGTGGGACGTCGCCGACGCCCTGGACTTCCTGGGGGAGCCCGTCGGAGCGGCGATGTCGGTCCTGACCGCCGTGGCGGCCTGCCTGCTGCTGCGGCGTCCCCGCGCGGCGGTGCTCGTCGTCGCCGGCTCCGGCGCGACCGTGGCGACGACGACGCTGCTCAAGCCCCTGATGGGACGCACCATCCACGGCGGGTACCTGTCCTACCCGAGCGGGCACACCGCCTTCCTCAGCGCGCTCGCCCTCATGGTGGCCCTGCTCGCGGCCGGCCGGCTCGGCCTCGGCAGGGCGGCCGGCACGGCACTCGTGCTCGCCGCCTCGCTGGTCGCCGGCGCCGCCATGGGCTGGGCGCAGGTCGTCACGGGCGCGCACTACCCGACCGACACCCTCGGCGGCTGGTGCACCGCCCTCGTGGTGACACCGGCGACCGCGTGGCTGGTCGACCGGATCGCCGACGACGGTCGGTGGCGGCGCCGCTGAGGGGCGACGGCGCCACCGCCGACGTCACGTCACCTCATGCCAGGCGGCGGAACACCGGCTTCACCGGCCGCCCGGCCAGCCACGGCGTGGGGTCCCCGGCGTCCAGCGCCTTCCGGTACACCGCACACGCCTGGGCCACCACCTCGACGGTGCGGTCGATGTCGGCCTCGTCGAGCGCGCTGCTCACCACGAACGACGGGGCGAGCACCCCGCCCGCGAGGAGCCGGCGCAGGAACAGGGTGCGGTACTCCTGCGACGGCCGCCCGTTCTCGTCGAGGGTGGCGAAGACCAGGTTGCTGGCCCGGCCCCGTACGACGATGTGGTCACCGACGCCCATGCCGGCCGCCGCCTCGCGGACGCCGGCGGCCAGCCGCTCGCCGAGGGCGTGCAGCCGCGCGGTGATGCCCTCCTCGACGTAGGTGGTGAGCACGGCCATCGCGGCGGCGAGCGAGTGCGTCTCCGCACCGTGCGTGGTGGACAGCAGGAACACCCGGTCGCCGGAGTGCCGCAGCCCGCCCCGCTCCATCAGCTCGCGGCGCCCGGCGAGCGCGGAGACGGCGAACCCGTTGCCCAGCGCCTTGCCGAACGTGGAGAGGTCGGGGACGACGCCGTACAGCCCCTGGGCGCCCGCCTCCGACCAGCGCAGGCCGGTGATCATCTCGTCGAAGACCAGGACGCAGCCGTGCCGGTCGGCCAGCTCGCGCAGGCCGGCGAGGTACCCGGGCGGGGGCTCGGTCTGGCCTGCGGGTTCGAGGATCAGACAGGCGACCTCGTCCCGGTACCGGGTGAGCAGCTCCTCCGTGGCGGCCAGGTCCCCGTAGGGGAACGCCACGGTGAGCTCGTTGGTCGACGCCGGGATGCCGGCCGACATCGGCGTGGTGCCGATGAACCAGTCGTCGACGGAGAAGAACGGATGGTCGCCGCAGATCGCCACCCGCGGACGCCCGGTGACGGCGCGTGCGAGGCGCACCGCGGCGGTGGTGACGTCGGAGCCGTTCTTCGCGAACTTCACCATCTCGGCGGTCGGCACCGTGGCCAGGAAACGCTCCGCCGCCTCGACCTCCAGGACGGACGGCCGGACGAAGTTGCTGCCGCGGTCGAGCTCCCGCCGCACCGCCTCCAGGACGCGCGGATGGGCGTGGCCGAGGCTGACCGACCGCAGGCCGGAGCCGTACTCGATGTAGCGGTTGCCGTCGATGTCCCACACATGGGCACCGCTGCCGTGACTGATGACCGGGGCCAGGTGCTCGGGGTACTGGTCGTCGCCCTTGGCGTAGGTGTGCGCGCCCCCGGGGATCAGGGCGTGCAGCCGCTCGTTCGCCTGCCGCGAGCGGGGCAGGAGGAACTCTCCGGTGTCTTCGGTGTCCATGTTGGTCTCACTTCTCCGCTTGCTTCAGGGCCTCGGCGAGGCTCGGCGCCTCCCGGTCCCGCCGGGACATCGAGGTGACCGGCAGCGGCCAGGGGATGGCGAGCTCCGGGTCGTCGAAGGCGATCGTCACGTCCTCGGCCGGATCGTGCGGGCGGTCGATCCGGTACGAGGTGTCGGCGGTCCCGCTCAACGCCTGGAAGCCGTGCGCGCACCCCGCCGGGATGTACAGGGTCGTCTGCGTCTCGCCGGAGAGCTCGAAGGTGGCCACGTTCCGGTACGTCGGCGAGCCCGGCCGCAGGTCGACGACGACGTCGAAGATCCTCCCGTACGAGCAGCGCACCAGCTTGGCCTCGCCGGCGCCCGAGCGCAGGTGCATGCCGCGCAGCACGCCCCGGACCGAGCGGGACACGCTGTCCTGGACGAAGGCGTACGGGTCGAGGCCCACCGAGCGGACCACGTCGACGTCGAAGGTGCGGCAGAAGAAGCCTCGCTCGTCGGCGTACGGCGTCGGCTCGAAGAGGAACGCGCCGGTGATCTCCGGGACTTCGGTCGCTTTCATGAGGCCTTCCGGTACGCAGGGAACAGGGTCGTCGTCAAGGTGGTGAAGTGGTGGGCCAGTTGCCGTGCCGCGGCCCGGTTCCGCTCGGCGAGGGTCTGTCGTAGCTCCGTCGATCGCTTCTCCAGGTCCCGGAACTGTTCGAGCAGCCGGTCGGCGTCGACCTCGCGCGCCGGATGGCAGTACGCGCCGAGGCCCATCCCGGTCATGAGCGCGTCGCTCTTCGCCGCATAGGTGACCGCGAGCACCGGCGTACCGGTCTTCAGCGCGCAGATCAGATTGTGGTAGCGGATCGCCACCACGCTGTCGGCGGCCGCCATCTCCTTCATCAGGTCGGCGAGGGAGGACGTCTCGGCGGCGGTGACCAGCGGCGAGTCCACCGCGTCGAGGATCGCGGCGACCACCGGCCGGTCCACCTCGTCGCCGGTGAGCAGCCGGACCGGCCTGCCGTCCTCGACCAGCGCACGGACGAAACGGATCGTCCCGTCGAGGTAGCGCCGGTGGATCTCCTCGGCCCGGGCACGGTCGTCATTGCCCCCGTGGAAGGCCATGACGCCGACGCAGACCACGCCCGGCGGGTCCGAGGGGGCGCTCGCCGGCGGCACCGGCAGGGAGAAGGCGAGGTCCGGGTGGACCTCGTCGCGCGCGGTGTCCACGCCCATCGCCCGCATGGCGTCGCGGGACTGGGCGTCCCGGTACGAGCGGTACGCGGCCAGGCGCGCCGACCAGCGCACCAGGGCCCGGGTCGGCCGGTCGGCGATCGGCGCGGCACCGACGCCGACCAGCGCGACCGGGGTGCGAAGGAGCCGACCGGAGGCGCAGAGCAGGAACAGCGCGTACGGGAAGCCCCACGGCCGCAGCGGCAGCGTGGCCTCCAGGACGCCCATGCCCGGCACGATCACCACGTCGTGCCGGCGCACCCAGGCGGCGGTGCGGAAGGCGTCGACGAGCTTGCCCAGGCCCTTCCCCGCGACCGCGCCCGCACGCGAGGCGGTCCGGTACTCCCCGCGGTACCAGTGCAGCCGCGTCGCGGGGATCCCGAACGTGGCCGCGACGGCCTCGGGGCCGCCGCACAGCGCGTCGACGACCGCCTCCGGGTGCTCGGCGCGCAGGTACCCGAGCACGGCTTCGAGCGATCCGTCGTTGCCGAGGTTGCCGGAGCCGAGGAGACCGAAGACCCCGACGCGCACCGGCGTCATGCCTTCCTCCCTGCGCGGCCCTCGCGCCCGGCGACGAGCGCGTCGACGGAAACGCTGAGCAGGGCCGGGTCGACCGGCGCGCGGTCTTCGACCCGCTCGCCGGCGCTCGGCCGGGCCCGGCTGGCCGCCCACTCGACCAGGTGGCGGTAGCAGGCGCGCCGGTCGGCCGCGGACAGCGGCGCCCGCCGGATCGCGTCGACGAAGCCCCAGACGTACTCGGCGAGCAGCCGGGGCGTCGGGTGCAGCAGGCCCGCCCGGCGCGGGTCCAGGTTGACGCACCGGGAGCGCTTGGACGGGTTGGCCCGCTCGGCGCGCGTGGGGTGGTCGCGGCGGAAGTACAGCAGCTCCGGCACCTGGTGGAAGGGCCCGTGCAGGCCTATCTCGGAGACGAACGTGCGGTCCGCGTGGTGATAACTGTCCATCGGCTTCACCCGGCGCAGCACATCGGCCCGGATCACCCCGTAGAAGTCGTCGCCGCCGGGCTCGAACAGCATGCTGCGGAAACGCACCGGCGCCTTCGGGGAGGCGGTGGCGAGCCCGTACTCGTACGGGACCTTCACCTGGCCGTCCTCGTCGATGACGGCCTGGTCGGCGTGGGCGAGGATCACCTCGGGCCGCTCGTCGAGCGTCTCCACGCAGCGCCGCAACAGGTCCCGGGCGTACAGGTCGTCGTGCGAGGCCCACTTGAAGAGCTCGGTGCGGCACTCGGCGAACACCCGGTTGTGGTTCGGCGTGGCGCCGATGTTCCGGGGCAGCCGGACGTACCGGACGCGCGGGTCCCGCGCGGCGTACTCGCGGGCGATGTCCTGGGTCCCGTCGGTCGAGGCGTTGTCGGAGACGACCAGCTCGAAGTCCCCGTAGGTCTGGCCGAGGAGGGCGTCGAGCGATTCGGCGAGGTACTCCTCGCCGTTGTACACGGGCAGGCCGACGGTCAGCCTGGGTCGGGCGGTCATGAGGTCCTCACTTCGGGGATCGAGTTCACGTGGTGCTCGCGCCGGCCGGCGCGCAGGTGCAGCCACCACACGGCCGAGCTGCCGACGGTCGCGGCGGCGACGCCCCAGGCCGAGCCGACCGTGCCGGCCACGACCGCCCCGCCGAGCCCGCCGCCGGCGTAGCAGACGGAGGCGAAGAGCTGGGCGCGCAGGCTGCGCCGGGCCGCGCCGAGCGCGCGCAGACCGGCCGCCGCGCCGGTGCCGAGGCCGGCGCCCGCGACACTGAGCGTGGCCGGCACGATGAGCTCCGAGGCGGAGTGCCAGACGCCGCCGAGCACGAGCTCGCCGAGCCCGTCCGGTACGAGGAGCAGCGCCGCGCCCCAGAGCAGCGCGGCGGCGGCCTGCCCGCCGCCGAGCAGCAGACAGAACCGGCCGAGCCGGTGCGGGGCCTGCCGCAGCACCCGTGCCGCCTCGGCGACGGTGACGAGCGACAGGCCCATGAGCAGGGCGAGGAACGGGCCCTGCAGGAGTTCCGCGCCCCGGACCGCGCCCACCGCGCCGACGCCGGCGATCGCGCCGAGCCCGTACGCCCGCAGCTGGCCCGCGCCGCTGAGGCTGCTGTTCTCCACGAGGTAGCGGTAGCCGAGATCGCGCTGCTCGCGGAGCCAGCCGCGGGCCTGCGCGACCCGGGGCCGGATGCCGGACTGGAGGGAGCCGTAGCCCGCGGCCACCGCCGCGGACCCGCCCCAGGCGAGCACGAAGGCGGCCACGCTGCCCACGCGGTCCGCCACGACCATGGCGGGGACGAGCGCGACGCCCCACACCAGGTCGTTGACGAACGCCTTCTTCCCGGCGCCGGCCGCGAAGAAGGCGAACCGCCAGGCGTCCTGGAGCAGCAGCCCCGGCAGGACGACGCCCAGGCAGGCGAACGCCGGCCCCACGCTGCCGCCGAGCGCGAGCCCGACCAGGAGGCACACCGCGCCGACGGCGGCACCGAGACCGAGCGCGGCGCCCGACGACCGGGCCACCGCCGCGCGCCAGGACGCCTCCGGCACGGCGCTGAACCGCACCATCAGCGGGTCGGTGGCAAGGCCGCGGGAGGCGCCGAGCACCACGCCGTACGTCACCCAGGCCAGGCTGAACACGCCGAACGCGGTCGGCCCGAGGGAACGCGCCACGTAGACACCCACCGCGAAGTTGCTCATGCTGGAGGCCGCCTGGTCGGCAAGGCCCCAGGACAGGCGGCCGACGACGGCCCGCCGGGCGGACCCGGCGGGTGTCGTCGTCTTCTCCTCCTCGGTGGTCATCGGCGTCATGCCTTGATCAGTTCGGCGGCGCCCAGGGCTTCCGCCGCGGCGGCGACGGTGTCGAACGGCAGCCCGGACCGCTCGGCGACGTCGAGCAGGCTGTGCTCGCCGTCGGAGAGACTGAGCACCCAGAGCATGGCCATCTGGGCCTGCTTGGTGTCGCTGCGGCCGCCGAGCGCGTCGTACAACCCGCGCCGGCCCAGCTGCGGTTCGCCGTAGGGGCTGAGATTGACGTACCGCCGGTTGCGGTCGAGGACGGCGAACGCCTCGCGGCAGACGGCGAGCGTGTCCGCCATCGCCTCCGGGGAGACGAAGTCCGGGTTGTCCGCCGAGGTGTGGTACTCGGGGTAGCCGGCGTACGGGGTCCGGGTGAGCGAGCCCACCCCGAGGTCGAACCCGGGCGAGCAGAACTGCCGCTCGTCGTAGCCGTACGGCGTGAACTCGTTGATGCGGTGCGGCCGTTCGGAGGTGGCGAGGACGTACTGCATCACCCGGTCGATCTCCGCGTCGCCGCGCCTGCTCCGCTTGTACGTCAGGCTGCCCCGGTCGCCCGCGCAGGCCAGCACGACGCCGTGCTTGACCCGGTCGATCCGCTCCGCGTTCCGGGCCAGCCAGGTGATCGCCCCGATCGTGCCGGGCGCGAACAGGAAACGGTAGGTGTGGTACGGCTTCCGCTCCGCGAGCTCCCGGGCCAGGAACACCGCCACCGCGACGCCGGCCATGTTGTCGTTGGCCAGCGACGGGTGGCAGACGTGGCAGGAGACGATCACCTCGTCGGCGACCTGCCCGGGGACCACGTGCTCGGCGTAGGTGAGGTGGCCGTCGGCGAGCGTGGAGTCGATGCGCACCTCGTAGTCGCCGTCCGGCATCGCGTCCAGGGTCTCCTGGGCCAGGCAGAACCCCCATTCCGGCTTGTAGTAGCTGGTGCGGTACGGCACCCAGCTCGGGTGCTCCGGCAGCGTGTGCAGGTGTCCGCGCAGCTCGGCCAGCGGCATGGTCGCCGCCACCGGCACGCTGTAGCCGAGCACGTGCAGGCTGGACGCGGCGAAGTCGACGACCCGCTCGCCCGTGGAGTCGGCGATGTACGCGTCCCGGATGTTCCACTCCTGCGGCACCGTCCAGTCGAGCACCTGCGTCCCGGTCGGCACCTCGTGCACCTGCAGCGGGATGTACTCGCCGACGATGTCCAGGGTGGCGCGCACGCCGTCGCCGGTGATGCTCCGGCACAGCGGGTACAACCGCTCCACCAGCGCGTGCATCTCCTTGCCGGGATCGGACACGGTCATCGGCGCCACCGCAGGGTGTCGTCGACGGCACCGGCCTCGGACGCCGAGCGCAGCACGGCGAGGCGGGTGAAGCGCCGCTCGAAGTCCTCCCGGGTCAGCCCGTGCTTCCGGTAGGCGTCGGCGAGTTCGAGCGCGCCCCGCTCCACCGTCCACTCGCAGTCGAAGCCGGGGATCGCGGCGCGGAACCGGGAGAAGTCCACCCGGTACGACCGCGGGTCGGCGCCGTTCTCCCCGGTGATCCGCACCTTCGCGCCGTCCACCGCCTCGGCGACCCGCTCGGCGATCTCGGCGACCGTGACGTTGTTGGCCTCGCTGCCGATGTTGAACGCCCGGTCGTGCACGGCCTCGCGCGGCGCGGTCAGCGCGGCCGTGAAGGCCCGTGCGATGTCGGCGGCGTGCACCAGGGGGCGCCAGGGGGTCCCGTCGGAGAGGACGAGCACCTCGCCGGAGAGGAGGGCGTGGCCCACCAGGTTGTTCAGGACGATGTCGGCGCGCAGCCGGGGCGAGTAGCCGAAGGCGGTGGCGTTGCGCATGTACACCGGGGTGAAGTCGCCGTCGGCGAGCGCGTGCAGGTCGTCCTCCACCCGCACCTTGGACTCCGCGTACGGCGTCACCGGGCGCAGCGGGGCGTCCTCGCCCACCAGCTCGTCGCCGCCGGCGGCGCCGTAGACGGAGCAGGTCGACGCGTACAGGAAGCGCCGTACCCCGGCGTCGCGGGCGAGACGGGCGAGCCGCACCGACGCGTGGTGGTTGATGTCGTAGGTGAGGTCGGGCGCCAGCGATCCCAGCGGGTCGTTGGACAGCGCGGCCAGGTGGATCACGGCGTCCACCCCGGCCACGTGCTCGGCCGTGACGTCCCGCAGGTCCACCCGGTGCCCTGCCGGGTCGGCCGGCGACGGACCGAGGACGCAGTCCGCGAACAGGCCGGAGTCAAGGCCGACGACCTCGTGCCCGGCGGCCGTGAGGACCGGGGCCATCACGGTGCCCAGGTAGCCCTGGTGTCCGGTCAGCAGTACGCGCAAGGTTCATTCCCCCAGATCGAAAGTGCCGAGATCGAGCGTGAGTTTGGTGACGGCGAACGCCTCGGCGTAACGCGCCTGGCATTCGATGCCGCGAATCCGGGCGAGGCCGAGGAAGGCCTCCCGGTCGTACCAGGGCCGGTGCCGCTGCGAGGCGTAGTGCTCCTGCAACAGCCGCACCTTCTCTTCGGCGACCTCCGGCGACAGCGGCTGGTACGCCGACATGCGGCCGAGATCGCCGTCCCACTTGACGATCTCGTAGCCCAGGACGAGATGGTCGCGGAAGGCGGTGGGGATCAGCTGCGCCAGGCCCCGGTGGTCCTGGTGCGCGTCGTCGGTCCGCGGGGCCAGGATCAGATCCGGTTCCGTCCCCGCGCGCAGCTCCTCGACCGCGGCCTTGGCCTCGTCCCAGTGCACGGGCATCCGACCGTCGGGCAACTTGAGGACGGTCAGGTGCAGGTCGGCGCCCGGGCAGAAGGCGGCGAGCGCGGCCCGCTCCTCCTCCTCCCGCTCGCCGCCACCGCCGGAGAGCACCAGCGCGTCGACCCGGATGCCCGGCCGCGCGAGGCACAGCGTCAGAAGGGTGCCGCCGGCGCCGATGGCGATGTCGTCGCAGTGCGCCCCCACCGCGACGATCCGGTCCAGGCGGCCGGTCCTGAGCCGGATCACGCGCCCACCCCGGCGTCGTCCCGCTCCCACACGGCCCACGGCCGGTCGCCCCGGGCATAGGCCTCGTCGAGCGCGGCCCGCTCCTTCACGGTGTCGGTCGGCTTCCAGAAGCCACGGTGCTGGTACGCCGCCAGACGGCCCTCCTTGGCCAGGCCCGAGCAGCCGTCGGCGACCAGGTCCCCGTTCTCCGGTATGTGGTCGAAGACCTCCTGGCGGAGCACGAAGTAGCCGCCGTTCTCCCACAGCGGCATGTCGGCCACCGCGGTGATGCCCCCCACCAGGCCGTCCTCGCCCAACTCCACGCAGTGGAAGGAGGACTGCGGCGGCACCACCATCATCGACGCACCGGCGTCGCGCGCGGCGAACCGGTCGATCATCTCGTCCAGCGGCGCGTCGGTGAGCACGTCGGCGTAGTTGGCGAGGAACATCTCGTCGCCGTCCAGGTGGTGGCGCACCCGGCGCAGCCGCTCCCCGATCGGAGACTCGATGCCCGTCTGCGCGAACGTGATCGTCCAGTCGGATATGTCGGTGGACAGCAGCTCGGTCCGCCCGCCCCGCAGCACGAAGTCGTTGGACGTCGTCTCCTCGTAGTTGAGGAAGAAGTCCTTGATGTGGTGGGCCCCGTAGCCGAGGCACAGGATGAACTCGGTGTGCCCGTAGTGCGCGTAGTAGCGCATGACGTGCCAGATCAGCGGCCGCGGGCCGACCATCGCCATCGGCTTGGGCACGTCGTCTGCGGTTCCGTTGCGCATCCGCATCCCGTAACCGCCGCAGAACAGTACGACCTTCATCGCGCGACCTCGACAATGCTCAGTTCCGGGATGGGGAAGACAAGGCGGCCGCCCCACTCGTGCACGAAGGACAGCTGCTCGACCAGCTCGGCCCGCAGGTTCCACGGCAGGACGAGGACGTAGTCCGGCTTGTCCTCGGCGATCCGCTCGGGCGGCAGGATCGGGATGCGGGTGCCCGGGGTGTACCTGCCGTGCTTGTAGGGGTTGCGGTCGACCGTGTACGCGAGCAGGTCGGGCCGGATGCCGCAGTGGTTGAGCAGGGTGTTGCCCTTGCCCGGGGCGCCGTAGCCGACGACCGTCTCGCCGCGCTCGGCCGCCTCGATGAGGAACTTGAGCAGGTCCCGGCGCACCTTGGCCACCCGGGCGGAGAACTCGGCGTACCCGGACAGTTCCTGCAGCCCGGCGGCCTTCTCCCGGTCGAGGACCTCGGTCACCCGGCCGGACGGCTCGCCGGCCACCGCCGAGGGCCGGGCCCACAGCCTGATGGAGCCGCCGTGCGTGGGCAGCAGCTCGACGTCCACGAGCGTGAGCCCGCCGCTCGCGAGGGCCCGGATCGCGGAGGCGACCGTGTAGTACTGGAAGTGCTCGTGGTAGATCGTGTCGTACTGGTTCTCCTCGATCAGCGTCAGCAGGTGCTGCACCTCGATGGAGACCCAGCCGTCGTCGGCCACCAGGGCGCGAAGCCCCTGGGTGAAGCCGACGACGTCGGGGATGTGCGCGTACACGTTGTTGGCCACGACCAGGTCCGCCGGGCCGTGCTCGGTGCGGACGGCCGCGCCGGTGTCCGGGGACAGGAACTCCGTGAGCGTGGGCACGCCCGCGTCCCGCGCGGCGGCGCCGACGTTCACCGACGGCTCGATGCCGAGGCAGCGGATCCCCCGGTCCACCACGTGCTTCAGCAGATAGCCGTCGTTGCTCGCGACCTCGACCACGAAGGAGTCGGGGCCGAGGCCCGCCCGCTGCACGGCGTCGGCGACGAACACGCGCGCGTGCTCGACCCAGGAGGTCGAGAAGGAGGAGAAGTACGCGTACTCCTTGAACGTCTCCTCCGGTGTGATCAGCGGAGGTATCTGCGCGAGCCAGCAGTCGGTGCAGATCCGCAGGTGCAGCGGGTACGCGGGCTCCGGCCGGTCCAGTTGCTCCGCGGTCAGAAAGCTCTCGCACGGCGGGGTCGCCCCCAGATCGACGACGCTCTCCAGCGCAGCCGAGCCGCAGAGTCGGCATCGTGTCATCTACTTCCCCCCATCTCCGCTCGCGCGGGTGACCCGTCGCGAGTCGGCGTTGTCGTTCCCCACCGGCGGCGCGCTGTGCCCGCCGCCCGACCGCCCCGCGATCGCGGTGCGGTACTCCTCCAGCAGGCGCTCCAGGCCGACGGCGGGGCTGAACCCCTGCTCGTAACGGCGCCGGGCCGCCCGGCCCATCTCCTGGTTGCGGTCCGGCTCGGCCGTGATCCGGCGTATGCAGGACGCGAGCGAGGCGGGCTCGCCCGGGCGGTGCAGCAGCCCGGTCACCCCGTCCTCGACGAGCTCGACGAAGCCGCCGTGGCCGGCGGCGACGGCCGGGACCCCCGCCGCCATCGCCTCCGCGACCACCAGGCCGAACGTCTCCCTGGCCATCGACGGAGCCAGCACGGCGACCGACCGCGCGACGGCCTTCCGGACCTCCGCCGGGTCGTACAGGCCGGCGTACCGGACGTCGTCCCGGCCCGCCGCCCAGGCGGTCACCTCCCGCTCGAGCGGCCCCGCGCCGGCGAGCACGAGCGGCACGCCCACCCCGCCGTCCGCGGCGATCTCGTCCCACGCGGCCATGAGCAGCCGCACGCCCTTGGTCTCCGCGAGACGGCCGAGGAAGAGCAGATGCTCACCGGCACCCGTCCGGACCGTGCCCGGGTCGGGCACGAAGTTGTGCTTCACCGTGAGGCGTTCGGCCGGCATGCCGGACCGCACCAGGAGGTCGCGCTGCGCCGCGGAGATGCAGAAGAACCGCTCCACGCCCGACCACCACCGCCGCCGGTTGACCGACAGGCCGACCGCGAGCGGAACCGTCGCGAGCCGGGAGTTCCGGTAGCAGCCGTGCCGGATCGCGGGCAGCGACGTCGCCGACCCGACGCACTCGGTGCACGGCCGGCCGTCCCGGTGCAGCGTGCCGGGCGGGCAGACCTGCGTGTAGTTGTGCAGCGTCGCGACGACGGGCACGCCCACGTCGGCGCACGCGGCGAGCACCGCGGGCGAGAGCAGCGGGAAGACGTTGTGGACGTGCACCACGTCCGGCCGCTCGGCGCGCAGCCGGGCGGCGAGCTCCGTACGGACCGCCGGGTTCCACGGCACGAGCAGCGGCACCGCGGCCTTGCCGAGCAGGGAGCGGGCGGCGATGTCGTCGCTGCGCCGCTCGAACAGCTCGACGCGGTGGCCGGCCGCGCGCAGCAGCCCCACCTCCTCGTCGACGACCCTGTTCTCCCCGCTCGGCTGCGCCGAGGAGTAGCGGTTGTGCACCACCAGGACATGCATGCTCAGATCACCTCCGGGCCCATCGAGGGACGCGTCGTCGGGGAATGTCGGACCTTTGACGGGGAATGCCGGCCACCGGGAGCGGGGCGGCCGGGGCGGGCGCCGCGAGCAGCGAGGCGGCCAGGGCCAGATGCAGCAGATACGCCGAGGCGTCGCCGAGACCGACCTCGGTGTACGAGGAGATCGCGCAGTAGCTGATCAGGAAGATCGCGCAGGCCCTCGACAGCGAGGGCGGCCGCAGCAGCGCGATGCCGCCGAGCGCGAGGAGGAACGCCGCCACGACGGCGACGCCGAGCAGCCCCTGCTCGTTGTAGACGGCCAGCCAGCTGTTGTCGATCGGCAGCCCGTCCCACGACTTGTCGCCCAGGCCCAGGCCGAAGACCGTGTCCCCGGTCGTCCGGGGCGCCGAGAGGAGGGAGTCCCAGACCTTGGCCCGGCCGGTGAGGTTGGAGAAGTTCTCCTGGCTCTGCCCGCGCAGGAACCACGTCCGCAGCGCGGAGCCGAACACCACCGCGGCCACCGCGGCGCACAGCACCGCCCAGGCGAAGAACCGGCGGGCGGCGCCGCTGGTCAGGAAGAGGGAACCGATCGCCAGGACGAGCCCCATGATCATGCCGAGCGTCGCCGTCCGGGTGTGGGTCATCGCGAGCAGCACGAACGACGGCACGATGACCACCGCCGCGCCGGCCACGGTGGTCCGGCGGCCGAGGAGCAGCAGCACGGAGAGCCCGATGATCACCGCGGAGTACTGTCCGATCTGCGGCGGCGTCAGCGGCCACAACGCGCCCACGAGACGCCCGCCGTAGTACTCGGGCATGGCCGTGCCCGGCGAGATGACCAGGCCGGCGGCCACCAGGACGAGCACCGCGAAGTACCAGCGGATGTGGTACCGGACGAACCTCAGGCTGCCGTCCCACCAGCGGCTGAGCAGCCACAGCGTCCCGACGAAGAGCGCCAGGCGCGCGCAGCGGAACAGCGCGCCGGCCCCGACGCCCACGCTGGAGATCAGGCTCGGCACGAGCAGCAGGGTCAGCAGGAACACGAAGGCGCTGGGCCGGATCCGCAGCCGGAGGTTGACCGTGAGCGCCAGCGTGAACGCGCCGACCAGCGCTCCCATCGTGAGCATCTGGATGAGGGAGCGGGGGATCGGGACGATGGTCTGCGCCCCGGCGGAGCCGAGCACGTTGAGGGCGAGGAGCGCCCAGGCCGCCCCGACCGCCTTCGGGGTGTGGTCCGTGCCCGCTTCGACGGCCGCCGGCATGGTGTCCGTACGCATCTCAACCACCGTCCTGCGTACGGAAGGCGCTGCCCGCGTCCTGTCGGTACGGCGCGTCCTGCCACTGCCCGGGGGCGAGTGTCCGGCCCGCGTCGTGGGCGACGAACGTCCACGGCCCGACGTACACGTTGTCGTGCCAGCGGTTGTCCTGGTGGAGGGTGATCGCCCGGGCCACCCGGTCGCCCTTGTACGGCGACCAGTCCGGGGAGGTGCCGTCGTTGGAGAGCACCGCCATCCGGTCGCACAGGACCGTGCAGTCGAGGACGGACTTGTCGAGGACGAAGCGGTTGCCGTGGATGTCCACCCGCTGGGTCTTCCACCGGCAGTCGGCGTAGAGCGGTGCACCGGCGATCGCGGGCTGCACGCAGCGCTTGACGTCCTTCACCAGCAGGGTGCAGTAGCCGGTCGAGGTGTTGGCCGGGCTGTTGCAGAACCGGTCGGCGTTCTCCCACAGGGTGATCCCGGACCAGTTGTTCTCCAGCAGGTTCCCGTAGATCTCGATCCTGTCGGTACGGGCGTGGATCCGCGGCTCGCCACCGGCCTCGGAGACGTAGACGGTCGCGTACGGGAAGTCGTCGCCGTCCTTGGCGCCCGCGCGGCCCTCGACCCAGTTGTTCCGCCGGATCGTGTTGTTCCGGATGACCGCGTTGTAGCTGGTCTCGTACATCAGCGCGGCACCGTCATTGGCTTCGAGGACGTTGTCCTCGAAGAGGAAGTCGTTGTTGTTGTTGTCCGCCCACAGCCCGACGCCGCGGTTGTCGTGCACCCAGTTGCCGCGGATGTCGGCGCCGTCGACCGCCCAGAACTTCATGCCTCCGGTGCAGCCGCAGCCCGGCTGCCTCCGCTCCCAGTCGTCGGTGTTGTTGCCCGTGATCTCGTTGCCCTCGACGACCAGGCCCTTGATGGAGTCACCGGCCTTGTAGGCGTTCATCGCGTACTGCCCGTTGTCCCGCAGGCAGCTGGAGCGGACCTGCTGGCGGGCACCGGCCATCAGCCCGGCACCGGAGTTGTCCCGGATCGTCGCGTGCTCGATCACCCATCCGTCGGCCGAGTCGTGGTTGACCACGCCCTCGTCCTGCGGCGCGGTGAAACCCTGCACGGTCAGGTACTTGATCGTGACGTCGCGGGCGGTGCCGCCGAACGCGTAGTCGTTGGTCTTCGCGCCGTCGAGCACCGCGCCCGGCGCCCCGAGGTACGTGTTCCCCTCCTTGGGCAGGACCTGGTCGTACTCGCCCGGGTCCAGCCTGTGCCGGCCAGGCCGCAGCCAGAACGTGGTGTGCGGGGGGCTGTCCTCGGTCTTCGCGGCCAGGTCACCGACGACCCCGGGGTCCACCGTCACCGCGCCCGCCGGCGCCTGCGCCGGCCCGGCCGCGGGCTCGGCGCACACCCGGGCCACGGCCACGGACGCGGACGTCGAAGGGCCGGCGGCCGGCTTCGACCCCGCGTCCGGCGCGCCGCTCTCGCAGCCGGTCGCCGTGAGCAGCGCAAGCGCAAGCAGTGCCGCCGGCACCGCCCGGTGCCGCCACGTGATCCCCAAGGTCCTCCTCCCTAGCCGTGGAACCCGAGTACGGTCACGAACTCCGCGCCGCCGGCGGAGCCCGTGCCGAGGAGCGTGGTGGCGGGCTCCTTGCGCCCGAAGCCCGCGGAGTACCAGCCGAGCGGGGGCTCGGTCTCGCCGCGGTGCGCCCGCCAGGACAGCTGCGCGGGCAGGTCGAGCACCGCGGAGCGGTCCTCGCCGTCCACGGTCCAGGTGAGCACCGCCCGGCTCCCGACCAGCTCGACGGCGATCGCCGGGCCGAGGTGGAACGCCAGCTCCACGGCCGTGCGCGGGTCGCCCCGCACCTCGTCGACCACCCGCAGCTCCCGGCTCGCGGCCGTCAGCTCCACCCGGCGGCGGTGCACGGAGGGCCGGTAGCCGTCGTGCTCGGCGCACCAGCGGGACACCTCGGGGTTCGAGGTGTCCGCGACCAGGACACGGCTCTCGGCGTGCCGGGTCCAGAGGAACGGGCCGCCGGAGACGGACTGGTCACGGCCGTCGAGCCGCAGGGTGTTGTGGCCGAGGGTCGACCGGAAGTACTGCCGCCACTCGGGCTGCCCGTGGTAGCAGAACGTCCCGGGGTCGGCGAGCACGTCGACCCCGTCGTGCCGGACCTCCACGGACAGGGCGTCCGCGTGCCCGTGCGAGGCGATGGACAGGAAGCCGTGCGGGCCGCCGTCGCAGCGGACCCAGATCTCTCCCGGCGCTCTCATGATCGTCATGCCCGCGTCGGGGAAGTGGACCGGCCGGCTCTTCGGCCGCTTCACGGCCGGTTCCGCGGGCCTGAGGAGAGCGGCGAGCAGCGGGGTGCGCACATCGGTGCCGGTCACCTCCGGCCACCAGGCGAGCCGGCCGAACACGGCGTCGCCGGTGGCGAGGAGCGAGCCCCAGCGATCGGTGCCCGCGCCGTCCACGACCAGTCCGTGCCCGTCGTCCGAGTCCCCCTGGCGCGGCGGCCGCAGCCGGCCGTCCACGACGGCCGCGAGCGCGTCGGTCATCCGCAGCAGCACGAGCCGGACCGTCGCGGGCACCGGCACGCCGGCGGCGTCCGCCTCGGCCAGCGCGGCCAGGCCCAGTTCGAGGACGAGGCCGTGGTACTCGGAGGCCAGCTCGCGGTTGAGGCCGGACAGGAAGGTGTTGCTCCGCAGATGCCGGTCGAGGGACCGCAGCGCGTCCTCCCGCCAGCGCGCCGAGGAGGGGAACCAGCCGAACGCGCAGGCCGCGGCGAACTGCCCGGCGGCCTCGGCGATGACGTGGTTGTTCGCCGAGGAACCCCGGCTGGGGAACGCGGCCAGCCAGCGCTGGTGGTACCAGATCTGGCGGAGCGCCACCGGGTTCTCCTCGAAGAGACCGGCCGCACCCGGCCAGCCGTCGAGCAGCCGGCGCACCCACACCCAGGAGAGCAGCCGGATGCCCAGCTCGATGCCGCTGGTCCAGTGCACCCCGCGCAGCGGCGGGTTGCCCGCCCACCACGACCGCAGGTGATGGGCCACCCGCTCCGCGTACCGCTCGTCCCCGGTGACCGCGTAGGCGGCGGCGAGCACGGTGAGGTACTGGTGCCGGGACAGCTCCCAGATCTGCTTGATGTCCCCGACCGTCTCCTCGTCCCGGTACGGCACGTCGAAGGCGTACCCCGACGGGGCCCGGCGCCCGGTCTTCGGGTCCAACCACCAGTCCGGGTCGGCCAGGTCGTCGCGCTCCACCCCGAAGTACTCGGCGTGCCCGGCCATCAGCCGGTCCGCCTCGGCGACGAGGCGCTTCGCGGCGTCCGGAGCCACCCCGTCGAGCGCCCCGGCGGGGAGTACGGCGGTGAACCGGGCGCCGGTCACGCCCGGGAAGTCCGGCCGAGCCGTGCGCCACCGCCGCCTGCGCACCGCGTCGACCGCCCGGCCGCCGACCTCCTGCGGCCCCATGGCGGACAGCCGGCGCAGGTACCAGCCCGCGCTCATCGTCATCGGCGCTTCTCCAGCGTCACCGGCGTGCCGCCCGCCAGGCCGGCCGGCACGGCGAGGGTGGCCGCCGTGGTGGCGACGAGCGACTCCAGCGGCACCGGCATCGGCCCGCCGGTCCGCACGGCCCTGACGAACGCGGCCAGTTCGGCGTTCTGGCCCTTGTCGCGGGCCTTGGGCAGCCGCGAACTGACCCACTTCTCGGGACCGTACACCGAGGCACGCACGAAGTCGTCGAGCCGCAGCACCTTTCCGTCGGCGACCAGGTCCAGGGTCTCCTTGGGGAAGCCGGACGCACCGGTGGTGACGTAGCTGATGGTGGCGGTGGAGCCGTCCGGGTAGCGCAGGACGACCTGCAGGTCCTCGTTGCCGGGGGTGGCCACCGCGTACACCGAGACGGGGTCGGCGTCGAGCAGCCAGCTCGCCGTGTCGATGAAGTGCCCGCCCTCGCCGGCGAACCGCGAACCCTCGCTGCCCTGCCGGAGGTACCAGCTGCCGTGCTCCAGACGGCCGGCGTTGACCAGGTAGCGGAGGTTCGCAGGACCGGTCCTGGCACCGAACCGCTTCTTCGCCTCCTGCAGCAGCGGCGCGAACCGGCGGTTGAAGCCCACCTGCAGCCGGTCGTTGCCGGACTCCTCCACCGTCGCCAGGACGCCGGCCAGCTCGTCCTCGCTGAGCGCCAGCGGCTTCTCCACGAACACGGCCTTGCCGGCGAGCAGCGCCTTCTTCGTCAGGTCGGCGTGCGAGCTGTGCCGGGTGACCACGAACACCGCGTCGATGGACGTGTCGCCGAGCACGCCGTCGAGGTCGGTGGTGGCCCGGGCGAAGCCGAACTTCCGCTGTGCGTTGGCCGCGGACAGGGCCGTCGTGGTGACGACCGTGGACAGCTCGACGCCCTCGCGCCCGGTCAGGTGCGGAAGCAGCATCGACGTGGCGTAGTTTCCGGCGCCGACGAACGCGAGCCGTACCGGCGACCCGGCGGGCCGGGCCTTCGTCCGCCCGACGTTCACCGCGGGCACGGCCACCGCCGGCGCCTCCGCGGTCTTCTCCGTCTGCTCGGCGTACCGGAACAGCACGGCCACGGCCTTCAGCTCGCCGTCCTTCAGCGACCGGTACGTCTCGACGGCGTCGTCGAAGGCGGCGACGTGGGAGACCAGGGGCTCCACGTCGACGCTGCCCCGGGCCATGAGGTCGAGGAAGCACGCCAGGTTCCGGCGCTCGGTCCAGCGCACGTAGCCGATCGGGTAGTCCCGGCCCTCCAGTTCGTACTCCGGGTCGTAGCGCCCCGGGCCGTAACTGCGGGAGAACCGGACGTCGAGCTCCTTCTCGTAGTACGCGTTCCACGGCAGGTCCAGACGGCACTTGCCGATGTCGACGACCCGCCCGCGGTCCCGGCACAGCCGGGCGGCCAGCTCGACGGGCTGGTTGCTGCCGCCACCGGCCGCCAGGTACACCTGGTCCACGCCGTGACCGCCGGTGAGCTCGGCGACGGCGGCCTCCACGGAGGCCGACCCGGGATCGCCGCAGGCCGCGGCGCCCAGGCGCTCGGCGAGCTCGCAGCGCGCCGGGTCGGGGTCGGCGCCCACGACGCGGACCCCCGCGGCGGTGAGGAGCTGCACCACCAGCTGCCCGATCAGACCGAGGCCGATGACGAGCGCCACCTCGCCGAGCTGCGGCTCGCCCTGGCGGACGCCCTGGAGCGCGATGGACCCGACGGTGCCGAAGGCCGCGTGCCGCGGCGCGAGGCCGTCCGGCACCGGGGTGTAGAGGTTCTTCGGCACCCAGTTCAGCTCGGCGTGCAGCGCGTGCTCGTTGCCGGCGCAGGCCACGAGGTCGCCGACCTTCACGTCGTCGATCCCGGCGCCGACCTGCTCGACCACCCCGCACAGCGAGTACCCGAGGGGCGTGTACGAGTCCAGCTTGCCCATCACCTTGCGGTACGTGGCGGGCACCCCGTTGGTGGCCACGCTCTGCACGACCTTGGCCACCTGGTCGGGGCGCGAGCGGGCCTTGCCGAGCATCGACATCCCGGCCTCGGACACCTTCATGAGCTCGGTGCCGGTGGATATCAACGAGTAGGCGGTCCGGACGAGGACACCGCCCGGCTTGCACCCCGGCACCGGCACGTCGAGCACGGCCAGTTCGCCGCTCTTGTAGTTCTGTACGACCTGTTTCACCGAAGTCCTCTTGTTCTCTACGCCGTCGCGGGGGAGTTCTGGTCGTTCTCTACGTCGTCGCCGGGGAGCCCTGGCCGGACCGGGAGGTCGCGCCGCGGTACCAGTACTCGAGGGTCAGCACGTGCCACAGATGCTTGGAGTGGTCCCGGTGCCCGGCCGCGTCCTCCGCGGCGAGCCGCTCCAGGGCGTCGCGGCGCAGGAAGCCGGAGCGGACGAGCTCGCCGTCGTGGATCACCTCGCGCACCAGCGGGGCCAGGTCGCGGCTCATCCAGGCGCGCAGCGGGGCGCTGAACAGGCCCTTGGGCCGGTACACGATCTCCCGCGGCAGGACCGAGGCCGCCGCCTCCTTGAGGACGGCCTTGCCCTGCCGGCCGACGATCTTGCGGTCCCCGGGCACGGTGAACGCCGCCTTGACCACCTCGACGTCCACGTACGGCACCCGCACCTCGGTCGACGCGGCCATGCTCGACCGGTCCGTGTACGCGAGGTTCAGGCCCGGCAGGAACATCCGGGAGTCGCCCAGGCACATGCGGTTGACGAAGTCGTCCAGCTCGTTGTCCTCGTAGACGTCCGCGTGCTCCGTCAGCACGTCGTCGACCGTCCCGGCCAGGTCCGGATCGATCAGGCCGAGCAGCTCGTCCCGGTCGTACATGGTGTAGCTCCGCCGGAACGCGGTCTCCTCCGGCAGATCGGCGAAGGACAGGAACCGCTTCGCGAAGCGCACCGACCGGTATCCCCGGCGGGCCGAGGCGACCGGCAGCAGGTCCACGGCCCTGGACAGGCCGCTCCGCAGGGGGCGCGGGACGCGCTGGTAGCGCAGCGCGATCAGATTGGCCAGGTGCTTGCGGTACCCGGCGAACAGCTCGTCGGCGCCCATCCCCGAGAGCATCACCTTCACCCCGGCCTCCCGGGCGGCCGAGCAGATCAGGAAGGTGTTGATCGCGGCGGGGTCGCCGATCGGCTCGTCCAGGTGGTACGTCATCCGCGGCAGCAGGTCGAGCACGTCCGGAGCGATCTCGATCTCGCGCAGGTCGACGCCGAACCGCTCGGCCACCTGCCGGGCGTAGCGCAGGTCGTCCGGCATCGCCTCGAACCTGGCGTCCTCGGCACGGAACCCGATCGTGTAGGCCGAGATCCCCGGCTGCTCGCGGGCCGCGAGCGCCGTCAGATAGCTGGAGTCGAGCCCGCCCGACAGGAAGGTCGCCACGGGGACGTCGGACAGCAGATGACGCCGGGTCGACTCCTCCACGATCGCGGCGAGGTCCGGCAGCTCACCGGCCAGCGCCCGCTCCCGGCCCTCGGCGGCGACGTCCTTCAGGTGCCAGAACCGGCCGCGCTCCACCCGGCCGTCCGGCCGGACTCGGAGCCAGCTCCCCGGCGGCAGCTTCTCCGCCTCGCGGAACGCGCACCGCGAGTCCGGCACCCAGTAGTAGAGCAGCGAGGCCACCAGGGCCGCATGGTCCACCTCCAGGGATCCGCCGGTCACGGCGGCGAGCGCCTTGAGCTCCGAGGCGAACACCAGACCCTCGCCGCGCCGCAGCAGGAACAGCGGCTTGATGCCCAGCTGGTCGCGGGCGAGCACCAGCTCACCGGTGCGCTCATCGAAGATCCCGAACGCGAACATGCCGCGCAGCCGGGGCAGGCAGTCCGTGCCCCAGCGCCGCCAGGCCTCCAGGAGCACCTCGGTGTCGGAGGTGCCCCGGAAGCGCACGCCGGCCGCCGCCAGCTCGGCCCGCAGCTCGGGCGCGTTGTACAGCTCGCCGTTGTACGTCAGGACGAGGCCGTCCGAGACCATCGGCTGGGCGCCGGTCTCGGACAGGTCGACGATCGACAACCGGCGGTGCCCCAGGTGCACTTCGCCGTCACCGACGGGATGGCCGTACCGGCCGGCCCCGTCCGGGCCGCGATGGGCGAGGGTCTCGGTGAGCCGGTCGGTCACTTCCTTCCCGTCAGGCCAGCGGTACGTGCCTGCGATGCCACACATGTGCTACCGAGCCTCCTGGTCGCTGTCCGGGACCGTCGCCCACACGGGCAGACGCTCCCTCCGCCGCCGGTCCGCGCCGTTCGGCCGGGCCGGCCCCTCGTTCTGGCCGCGCGGCGCGGCCTGCGGCCCCCCGTCCCACAGCGTGCCGTCGGTCCGGTCACGCGGATCGGGGTCGATCAGCACCACACCGAGCACGAGAATGCGCTGGTCGGCGAGTTGCCGCGCCACGGTGTGCAGCCAGGCGGCGCTGCCGTGCCCGGCCCGCACGACGAGCACGGTCCGCGTGCCGAGGTACGGCAGGTCGGTCCACGCCGCGCCGGGCGCCACCGAGCCGACGCCGAGCCGGCGCTCCTGGTGCGCCACGGCCGCGGCACGCTCCAGGCCGACCACGGTCGGGTCCCCGGGCCGCGGGCGGCGGTCGGCGAGCTCCGGTCCCGGCAGTCCGTCGACGACGACCACCGGCCCCTCCGCGCCGAGCGCCCCGGCGAGGTCCAGGGCGATCACGCTCGCGCCGCCCGCGCAGCCCAGTTCGAGCAGGGACATCGGCTCCGCGGAGCCGCGCGCCGTACGGGCCAGGGACGCGGTGAGCCGGGTCCGTGCCGCCCGGGTCCGGCGGCGCTGCCACCGCCGGCCCGGCCGGCCGGGCAGCTCCGCGATCACCGAGGCGCCGAGGTTCGCCGCGATCTCCCGGCGCAGCACGGGACGGTCCGCCACCACCGTTCCGACGGCCGCCACCGCGAGCCCCAGGGCGAGCCCGAGGACCAGCCCGATCCCGGCGTCCTTGGCGAGGGTCTTGAGCAGGGAGCGCTTGACCGGGCGCGGGTCGTCCACGATCTGCGTGCCGGAGATCAGCCGGGGCGCGCCGATGCGGGCCTCCTCGGCGCGCTGGCTGAAGTCGGAGATGCGCGAGGTGAGTTCGGCCCGGCGTGAGAAGAGCGACTCCGCGTTCGCGGAACCCTTCGGCGCGCCCTCCGGCGATTCGTCCCCGATCTCCTTGTTGACCTGGGCGAGTTCGTCCTTCAACCGGTCCCGCTGGTCGAGCAGGGCCTTGGCGTCGGCGTTCGCGGCCTGCTGTATCCGCCGTACGTGGTCCGCGACGAACGCGTCGGCCAGCGCCTTGACGCGGGCGACCGCCTCGGCGTCGCTGTCACCCTTCGCGTTGATCTGCAGCAGGTTGTTGGTGAGGCCGAGCCCCTCGTAGTCCTTCATGAAGTCCTCGGGCTTCTCCGAGGAGCCGAGGGCCTTCAGGGCGTCACCGGCGATCCGCGTGGTCTGCAGCAGCGCGACATCGGTCCGGATCAGTGTTCCGGGGTCGTTCGGCTGGTCCTCCTGGCGGGCGACGAGGACCTTCGTCATCGCGGTCGGCGGCGCCGGCAGCAGGACCGCCACCGCCGCGCCGAGGATCAGCCCGAGGAGCGCGAGCGAACCCCAGAGGCGGCGGCGTCTGCGTACCGCCACCACCAGGGAGTGCAGGTCGAGCAGCGGAGCGGCGGCAGGCGACTCCGCGGTCGTACGTGTCGTCACGCCGAACCTCCCGTCGCGTCGGCGCCCACGGCGAGCGCCGCCGTCGCGGCTTCCCGGGGCCGGCCGGCGGACCGCTTCGTACGGATCCGGACCGTGCCGGCGAGGACGACGCCGACGACCTCGTGCCCGGCGTCCGCGCACGCCTCGGCGATGCCGGTGAGCTCACCGGCCGTCCAGTGGCCCGCGCTGAGCACGACCAGGGCGCCGGACGCGTCGTCGCGGTCCGGCACCATCGGCTCGGACACCGAGACGCCCACCATCCGCAGCGCGGGGTCGCCCCCGGCCTCGGCGACGAGCTCCCCGGCGGCCCGGCGGGCGATCGGGTCGCCGTCCGGGACGACGACGAGCAGCGGCCGGGGGGCCGGCAGCCGGTCCCGGAGACGGGCGCACACCCGCCGGTAGCGGATCTGCCGTCCGGCCTCGTCGCCCGAGGTCCGCGGGGCCGGGACGTCCCACCGCACGTCGGTGCCGAGCAGCCGGCGGAACCAGGTCCGCGGACCCCGCCCCTCCGGCCGGTGAGCGTGCCGGTCGGCGGGCACGTCGACGGTGCCGAGGAGCGCCACGCCGAGCGCCCCGGCGATCTCCCCCTCGGTGCGCAGCCGGCGGCTCATCCGCGCCGCGGTGAGGTGACCGATGACCGCGACCAGGAAGAACAGCAGCGCCCCGGCGGCGACGAGCTGCTCCCTCGTCGGCGGTGCCTCGCCGGTGGGCCGGGCCGCCGGGCCCATGACGACCATGTGGGCCTTGCTCGACTTGGGGTCGGCCTGGCCCAGTTTCTCGATGGACTCCTGCAGCGAGGTCCGCAGCCCTTCCAGCTCGGTGCGGGTCTGCACGCTCTCCACGCTCCGCCCCGTACCGGCCGCGTCGGCCAGTTCGGTGATGCGGCGGCCGGCCTGCGCGACCGTCTGCCGCAGGGTCTCGAGCCGCGCCGCCGCCTCGGGGTCGGCGTTGTCGCCCACGATCCGCGCGGCGAAGGCGACGAACTGCTCGGCCACCTGGTCGGAGAGCTGCTGTGCGCGCTCGGGCGTGTCGGCGGTGCCCGAGATCTCGATGATGTTCCCCTCGGAGGTCTTGGCGGTCACCCGCTCCTTCAGCTCGGTGGTGCCGACCCCCGTCCAGTGGAGCGCGGACGCCACGCGGTCGATCACCACCGAGCTGGTGGCGACCTCCGCCTGGGTCCGCAGCTCGCGCTCCTCCCACGCGCCCGGCAGCAGGACGGACGCCGACGTCGTGTAGCGCGGCGGGAACAGCAGCGAGGTGCCGTACCCGACGAGCGCGCCCACGACGACGAGGATGGTGAGAAGCCGCCGTCGCCGACGGAGGATCCGCCCGACCGTGGCCAGACGTATGGTGTCATCGCTCAACGGAGCGGCCTCGTCCCTTCCCGGTCCGTGCCGTCCGCCGACGCCGGGGCGTGGGGACGGCAGGCGGCGGCGTAGGCGGCGAGCAGCGCGCGCTGGGAGTTCGGCCAGGACAGCGGCCCGCCGATCCGTTCCTGACCGATCTTGCCCATGAGCTCCCGCTTCTCCGGGTCGTCGAGGAGCTGCCCGATCAGCCGGGCGAACTCGGACTCGTCGTTGGCGGGCGCGTAGACGGCTGCGTCACCGGCGGAGACGCGCGCCTCCCGGAGGTCGAAGGAGACGATCGGCCGGCCCATGACCATGTACTCCAGGACCTTGTTCATGGTCGACACGTCGTTGAGCGGATTGTGCGGGTCGGGGGAGAGGCACACGTCGGCGGTGGACAGGTGGCGCACCAGATCGGCGTCCGGGATGCGCCCGGTGAACTCCACCTGCTCCGAGAGCCCCAGCTGCCGGGACAGCTCCACCATCGCGTCGAAGGTGTCGCCGCCGCCGACGAACACCGCGTGCCAGTCGGTCCGTCCGACCTCGTCGCGCAGCTTCGCGAGGGCGCGCAGGGCGTAGTCGACGCCGTCCTGCGGGCCCATCACGCCCAGGTAGCACAGCAGATGGGGCTTGCCGCGCTTCAACTCGGGCTCGGGCGGCACGGGGTGGAACCGGTCGACGTCCGGCGCGCTGCGCACCACGAACACGTCCTCGGGCCGCCGGCCGCCACGGCGTACCGCGACGTCCTTATAGCTCTCGTTCGTGGCGAGCACGACGTCCGCGGCCCGGTACGTCATCCGTTCGAGCGCGCACACGCCGCGGTAGAGCAGGTCCTTGCCGCGGTCGAACCGGGACAGGTACAGCTCGGGCACCAGGTCGTGCTGGTCGAAGACGAACCGCGTCCCGCGCCGCTTCAGCCAGAGCGCGGGCAGGAACAGCAGGTCGGGCGGGTTGCAGGCGTGGACCACGTGGACCGGGCCGACCTTCCGGGCCAGCCGGAAGGTGTGCCACAGCGCCGATCCGTACTCCTTGAGGTATCCGGCCGGTCCTCCGGTGGCCGCGCGCAGCGGGTAGCGGTGGATCCGCACCCCGTCGATCTCCACCTCCCGCTCCGTGTCCCGCTTGCTGCCCTGCGGGCAGATGACGTCCACCGTCCAGCCCGCGTCGCGCAGCGTCGTGCATTCCTGCCACACCCGCCGGTCGAACGGCACCGACAGGTTCTCGACCAGGATCAGCGCGCGCCGGGCCCGCCTCCTGCCACCGGGCTTCGTGCCACCGGGCGTCGTGCCACCCGGCTTCGTGTTACCAAGCAAGACCCATGTACCCCGGTTCGGCCCGCCGCGCGTCGGCGTCGGGAAGGTGGACGAGATCGATGATCACCGGGCTGTCGCCGTGCGGCAGCGCGGACAGTACGGCCGGGTCCTTGGTGCCGACCAGGCACACCTCGGCATGGTCGAGCACCTCGTCGACGGACTCCGCGAGCAGCTGCGCGAGGTGCGGCAGCCGGGTCTCGATGTACTCGCGGTTCGCGCCGAGCAGCCGGGACAGGTTCACGTTGGGGTCGTAGATCCGCAGGTCGTACCCCTTGCCGAAGAGCCGCTCGGCCAGCTCGACGAGCGGGCTCTCGCGGAGGTCGTCGGTGCCGGGCTTGAAGGAGAGACCGAACAGGCCCACCCGACGCTTCCCGCTGCGCTCGACCAGTTCCACCGCGCGCTGCAGATGGTCGGCGTTGGAGGGCAGTACGTGGGAGAGGATGGGCACCGAGACGTCGGCCCGCTGCGCCGCGTGGACCAGGCTGCGCAGGTCCTTGGGCAGGCAGGAGCCGCCGAAGGCGAAGCCGGGCCGCAGATAGGCGGGGCTGATGTTCAGCTTGCGGTCGGCCAGGAACACGTCGATCACCTGGTGCGAGTCCACCCCGAGCGCCTGGCAGACCGCGCCCAGCTCGTTCGCGAAGCCGATCTTGAGGCCGTGGAAGGCGTTGTCCGCGTACTTGATCGCCTCGGCGACCGGGACCGGCACGCGGAAGACCTCGCCGGGCAGCCCTTCGTACAGCGCCGCCACCACGTCGCCGCTCTCCGGGTCGAGTTCGCCGATGACGGTCTTGGGCGGGTCGAAGAAGTCCTTCACGCTCGTGCCCTCGCGCAGGAACTCCGGGTTGACCGCGACCCCGACGTCCACCCCGGCCGTACCGCCGACGTACTTCTCCAGGATCGGCACGAGCAGGTTCAGGCAGGTGCCCGGGAGCATGGTGCTGCGGAAGACGACGGTGTGCCGTCCACCCCGCTCGGCCACCGCGGCACCGATCTCCTCGGTGACCCGCTCCAGATAGGTGGTGCACAGGCTGCCGTTGGGCTCCGAAGGCGTGCCCACGCAGACCAGCGACACCTCGCTGCCCATGATCGCCTCGCGGACGTCGCGGGTGGCGCGCAGCGCGCCGGTCCCCACGACCTCGGCGATGAGCTCGCCGATCCGCTCCTCCACCACCGGGGCCTTGCCGTCGTTGACCAGGTCGACCTTGACCTGGTTCACGTCCACCCCGATGACCTCGTGCCCCATGCCGGCCAGGCACGCGGCCGACACGCAGCCCACGTAGCCGAGCCCGAACACGCTGATTCTCATGACCCGTTCCTCCCCCCAGTCAGGCCCTTCCGGCCTGCGGTCCGCGTGCGGGCCGGACGACTTCCCCCGTGCATCAGTACGCCCCCTGCCCGTAGAGCACCGCGCGCAGCGTCTTCCACAAGATCACCGTGTCCAGGGCGAGCGACCAGTCCTCCACGTACCGCAGGTCGAGGCGCACGGCCTCCTCCCACGGCAGGTCGCTGCGTCCGCTGATCTGCCACAGGCCGGTCAGTCCGGGCTTGACGAGCAGCCGTCGCTGGACGTCCGGGCCGTACGCGGCGGACTCCTCCGGTAACGGCGGCCGAGGACCGACGAGCGACATCGATCCGGTGAGCACGTTGAAGAGCTGCGGGAGCTCGTCGATCGAGTACCGGCGCAGCACCGTTCCCACCCGGGTCACCCGCGGGTCACGGCGCATCTTGAACAGCGGTCCCGCGCCCTCGTTGTGGTCGGCGAGCGCGGCGCGTGCCGCCCCGTCGGCCCCGGTGACCATCGTGCGGTACTTGAGAATGGTGAACTCGCGGCCGTCCTTGCCGACCCTGCGCTGGCGGTAGAACGCCCCGCCCCGGCTGTCCAGCATCACGAGCAGCGCGACGAGCACCATCAGCGGCGCGAACAGGATCAGCAGGGCCGCCGCGCCCAGCCGGTCGACGACCCCCTTGATCGCCCGGCGGCCGCCGGTGAAGGCCGGCATGCTGACCCGCAGCAGCGGTATCCCGAGCACCGCGTCGACGTGCAGCCGCGGGCCGGCCACCTCCATCAGCACGGGGGCCACGACCATCTCGGCATCGCTGCCTTCGAGGTTCCAGGCCAGTCGCCGCAGCCGCTCGGGCGACCAGTGCGGGTCCGGGGTGACCGCGACGACCCGGTAGCCGTCGTGGCGGACGTGCTTGGCGACATCCTCCAGTTCTCCGACGACCGGGACCCCGTCCACCAGGTCACCGTCGAGCCCGCGACCGTCCGTCGTGCACACCGCCTCCACCCGCCAGCCGATGTGCGGGAACTTGCGGGTCCGGGTGATCAGGTCGCGCACGGTGTCCGGGCTGCCGGCCGCGAGCACCGGGCGCAGACAGCGCCCTTCCTTCCGCTCCCTGTGCAGCCAGAGGCGCAGCAGATACCGCTCGGTCATGGTGACGAGCGCGATCGCCGGGAGCGCGACGAAGATCCAGAGCTTGATGTTGCGCGAGGTGAGGGCGATCCCGCCGAGCGCCAGGACGACGG
>NZ_MWIG01001140.1:0-717 GCF_002156145.1 Streptomyces sp. NRRL B-24572
TCTGTGCGGCTTCCGTGACTCCCATGGTCTCTTCCACGGTGAGCACAACCGCCCCCGCCAGTGCACCCATGCGCCCCGCGTGCAGGATCGATGCGTCAACACACCCTCCGCCGAGCCCGTAACCCCAGGTGGCGGGGGAAGTTGTGCTCACCGTGGAAGAGACCATGGGAGTCACGGAAGCCGCACAGATCCCCAAGCAGCGGGGCGAGCAGCTGCTCGACAGCGCCGTGCGGTATGCGGAAGAGCGGCACTGGGACGTGTTTCCCGGGACCTGGCTGGAAGCCGTCGAGGGCAGGGAGCGCTGCTCCTGCGGAGCGGACGCGTGCGCCGTGCCCGGCGCCCACGCGGTCAGGCCCGACTGGTCGACCCAGGCGACCGGGAGCGGGGTCGGGGCGCGGCGGATGTGGTCGAAGACGCCGAAGGCGTCGATCCTGCTGCCGACCGGCCGCACCTTCGACGCGATCGAGGTGTCCGAGTCGGCCGGTTTCCTGGCGCTCGCCCGCATGGAGCGCATGGAGCTGACGCTCGGCCCCGTGACCTGCACCCCGGACCGCCGCATGTACTTCTTCGTGCTGCCCGGCGCCGCCACCAAGGTGCCCGACCTCGTCCGCAAGCTCGGCTGGGCCCCGGCCTCCATCGACCTCACCACGCGCGGCGAGGGCCACTACGTGGCGGCCCCGCCCACCCGGATCGGCGGCTCCGGCGCGGTGCAGTGGG
>NZ_MWIG01001141.1:0-251 GCF_002156145.1 Streptomyces sp. NRRL B-24572
ACGCGGTCGACGAACGCGTGTCCGCAGGTGTTCTCACCGATCTCGCCCGCGAGGAGCGGCACTTGGGCGGCCACGGGGGCGAGAGTGGTGTTCCAGCACGTCTCGTCGGCGCAGGTGTTGAAGTTGTAGACGTGCCAGGCGGCGGCCAGATTGCCCGCCGGGTCCGTGGGGCGGTACGCGAGCCACTGGCTGAGGTCGTTGGAGTACGCGAGGCCCGGGACGAGGACGAGGTTCCCCGCCCCCGTGGCGCG
>NZ_MWIG01001141.1:305-691 GCF_002156145.1 Streptomyces sp. NRRL B-24572
GTACTGGCCGTGCGTCCAGTGGAGTTCGACCACGGGGGTCATGCCGTGGGCGAGCACCCTGGCCACCAGGTCCTTGACGGCGGTGACGTAGTTCGCGCCGCGGTACTCGGGCTTGACGTTGTCGAGGCCGAGCCAGCACTCCTCGTTGAGGGGGATGCGGACCGTGTTGGCCTTCCAGTCGGCGATCGCCTGGACGGAGGCGTCGTCGACGGGGCCGTCGAAGAAGCCGTAGCCCTGGACGCACATGAACTCGCCGCCCGAGCGGTTGACGCCGAGGAGACGGCGGGTGGCGCCGTTCTGGTCGGTGAACCTGTTCCCGGAGACGGTCAGTTCCGGCGCGCCGGTGGCGGGGGTCGGGGGTGTCGTCGTCGGCGTGGTCGGGGGAG
>NZ_MWIG01001142.1:0-2436 GCF_002156145.1 Streptomyces sp. NRRL B-24572
CCCGTACGCCGACGCCTGCGCGCCCGCGTCACCCTGACCGGCCTCCTCGCCGCCCCGTACACCCCGGAGGCGACCACGAGCACCTGCCTGGAGTTCGGCCGGGCCCTCATCGAGGACGACGAAGGACGCACGTACGTCACCCTCGACGAGATCCGGGCCACCGAACCCGACCCCATGGCCACGCGCGAGGCGACCATGCTCACCCACCTCGTCGACCGCCACGCCGCACTCGTCCCCCTGCTCCTCCGCCTCGTCCGGCCGCGCCCCGAACGGGACTTGACCCGCGCCCTGCCCGTCGCCCTGGACCGGTACGGCATCACCCTGCGCCTCGAACACGGCACCGGCCACCACCGGGACGCCCGGCTGCCGTTCCCCACCCCCCTCACGGAGACGGACCAGGCGGGCCCCCGCATCCACGCGCTCCTCGCCGCCGCACGCCGCGCCTCCCACACGGACCACCTGCTCACCTGAGCCCGCTGTCCGAGAGGCCCTCCCGCCGAGATGCCGGAGCGCCGGGGCAGGCGCACCATGGACGGCGTAGGCCCGCGCGAAGCGGGTGCCGGAACCGCTCGGGGACTTCCCTATCCGGACACGGCCACGCCATGAACGCAGGAAGCCCGGCCACAGGCCGGCCAGCACCGTCCAGAGGCGTCCTCTACCGCACAGGTCACTGGTGCGCCCGCCACTGCATCATCGTCATCGCCCTCTGGCTGGCGGCCGTCGCGGGACTCCAGGTCCTCGACCGTGCCGTCGGCGGCGAGTACGAGGACAACTTCGCCCTCCCGGGAGTGCAGTCGGCCGAAGGACTCGACGTTCTCAAGGCGCACGATCCCGCCGCCGGCGGATACAGCGCCCAGGTCGTCCTGAACGACCCCTCCAAACCCCTCACGCAGGAGGCGTCCGCGGTCAACTCCGCCGTCGCCGCCCTCGCGAAGCTCCCGGACGTCATCGGCGCACAGAACCCGCTCCCGCCGCCCGGGACCACCCCGCCCCCGCTCCCGGCCGGGACGCCCAACGTCGGACCGCTCTCCACGGACGGCAAGACCGCCTACATCACCGTCCGCTTCAGCGTGGCCCCCTCCACACTGGGCACCGACTACCTGAACGGCGTCGACGCCGCCGTACAGCCCCTGCGGGACGCCGGCGTCACCGTCGAGTACGGCGGTTCGCTCGGCGAACTCGCCCGCCCGACGGCCGACGACCGCAGCAGCGAGGCCATCGGCTTCGCCGTCGCGATCGTCGTCCTCCTCATCGGCTTCGGCAGCGTGATCGGCGCCGTCATGCCCCTGGTCACCGCACTGCTCGGAGCGGTCTGCGGTCTTGCGCTGCTCGGCCTGATGGCGGCCGCCTTCACCTTCGGGACCGTCTCGCCCACCCTGGCCACCATGATCGGCCTCGGCGTCGGCATCGACTACGCGCTGTTCCTCATCACCCGCCACCGCCAGAACCTCATGAACGGCCACGATCCCGCCGACGCGGCCGCCCTCGCGACCACCACCAGCGGTCGCGCGGTCCTCGTCTCCGGCTGCACCGTCATCATCGCCCTGTCCGGCCTCTGGGTCTCCGGCGTCACCTTCATCGGCAAACTCGGCCTCGCGGCCGCCTTCACGGTCGTCACCGCCGTCATCGCCGCACTCACCCTCGTCCCGGCCATGCTCGGACTCGTCGGCAGACGCATCGACCGGTACCACGTCCGCAAACCCGTCGCCGAGACCGACGCCGAGCCCGGAGCGCCCGCGCACGGCACCTGGCACCGGTACGCACAGCGGGTCGAGAGGCGCCCCTGGTGGTTCCTGACCGGCGGCGTCCTCGTCCTCCTGGTGCTGGCGTTCCCCCTGCTGTTCATCCAGCTCGGCCACATCGGCGACGGCGCCGACCCCGAGTCGTTCACCGACCGGCGGGCCTACGACCTGATCTCCACGGCCTTCGGCCCCGGCGCGAACGGGCCGCTCACGGTGGTCGTCGACCAGTCGGCCGTCCCGGCCGCCGACCGGGCCGACCTCGGCACCAAACTCAAGGACGCGCTGACGGGCGTCCCGGACGCCGCCTACATCACCCCGCTCCAGACCACCCCCGACGGGGACGTCCTCGTCGGCACCGCCTACTCCGTGGCCTCCCCGCAGGACGAGAAGACGACCGAACTGACCAACCACCTCGTCGACGACGTCCTCCCGCAGGCCGTCACCGGCACCGACGCACAGACCTACGTCACCGGGAACACGGCCGCCCAGGTCGACTTCCTGGACATCGTCTCCAGCCGACTGCCACTGATCATCGCCGTCGTCGTGGGGCTCGCCTTCCTCGTCATCCTCATCGTCTTCCGCGGAGTCCTGGTCGCGGTCAAGGCCGCCGTGCTCAACGTGCTCTCCATCGCCGCCTCGTACGGCGTCGTCGTCGCCGTCTTCCAGTGGGGCTGGGGCGGGCCCGCCCTCGGGG
>NZ_MWIG01001143.1:0-504 GCF_002156145.1 Streptomyces sp. NRRL B-24572
CTCGGGGGAGGGCGGGCACAACGGACCCGCGCCCTGCCTGCGCCAGAGGCTTCCGCGCCCTGACCCGCACCCACGGTGACGGCGCGCTGGTGGTGCGGGTCCAGGCGCGGAACGCGGAGGCGCCGCTGAAGGGCGCCACCCGTCCCGCCCAGCGGGACGGGTGCCCACACGGCGGCGGGGCGCCGCACCAGCACGGGCGCGGTCCCACACGGCAGGGGCGCCGCCCAGCACGGGCGCGGGCCCACACGGGCGCGGGGGCACCGCCCCGGCCCGGCCTCAGTCCTGCCCGTACCGAGGATCCACCGACTCGGGCGACAGCCCGAGAAGCTCGGCGACCTGCTCCACCACCACCTCGTGAACCAGCAGCGCCCGCTCGTCCCGACTCTTCGACCGAATCTCCACCGGCCGCCGGTGCCGGGCGAGACGGTGCCGCTGGGCGGCTCGATGTCGGCCGAGAAGAACGAGCCGGCTCGCGTGGTCGTCTACCGGCGGCCGGTGGAGATT
>NZ_MWIG01001144.1:0-794 GCF_002156145.1 Streptomyces sp. NRRL B-24572
CCGCCCCGGCCTCTCCCCGTCAGTCGCCGCCGCCGGCGACCGACAACGCGGGCTCCAAAACGTCCCACACCTCGCTCACCAGCTCGGCGGGACCGGTCCCGTCCGCCGCCGTCACCACGGCGGGGGCGCCGACCAGGAGGGCCACGACGAGCCGGGCCAGCGGCTCGGCCGGGTGGGCGGTGCGGAACGAGCCCTCCTCCTGGCCCTTGTGGATCAGGAGTGCCACGACACCGCAGAGCCTGTCGAGGTGCACGGGCACGGTTTCCTCCGCGCGGGCGGCGTCCATGACCAGGCGCAGTCCGGCGGCGAAGGGCACGTCCTCGGACACCCGGCGGGCGAGGTCCAGGAGCAGTCTCCGCAGGACGGGCAGGGCCGCGCCGCTCTCCTCCGCCTCGTCGGCGGCGGTGGCGAGGGCGTCGGCCCAGGCCGCCTCGAAGGAGCGGGTCAGTTCGCCGGCGAGGTCCGCTTTCGAGGAGAAGTGTCCGTAGAGGGCTCCCTTGGTCAGTCCGGTGCGGGCCGTGATGTCGGCCAGGTTCGTCCCCGCGAATCCGTGCAGGGCGAACTCGGCGGCTGCCGCACCGAGCACCAGGTCATAGGTCATGCGGGCCCTGTCCTGTTGCCTCACCGGGCGTCCGCCTCCCTTCCGCTGTCGTGGTCCTCCATGTCTTTCATGACGGCCTCTCAGAAAATACCTTCTAGATCGAATCTTTTTCTAGTCGCATCAGCACCACCACTGAACCTCCACTCAAGGAGTACGTGTCATGACAGTCCTCGCCTCCCTCGCGGCCCCCGCC
>NZ_MWIG01001145.1:0-1194 GCF_002156145.1 Streptomyces sp. NRRL B-24572
CGCCGCCTCGGCGAGCGGGGCGCCGGCGCCCCGCTCGCCGAGGCGGCGGAGGAGCTGCCGGGGGGTCGGGGCGAGGAACACGTCACGGATCGCGGCCTGGAGCCCCAGAGCCCCTCGGATGCGGTTGGTGAGCTTGCCGGCGAGCAGGGAGTGCCCGCCGAGTTTGAAGAAGTTGTCCCCGGGGCGTACGTCGTCCCGGTCGAGGATCTCCGCGAACAGGCCGTTCAGGATCTCCTCGCGGGGGTCCCGGACGGAGCGGGGCCCGGTCCGCTCGCTCTCGCCCGTGGTGCGGGTCGGCGGCGCCTCGGCGAGGGCCCGGTGGCGGCGGTCGAGGGCGTCGCGCTCGCCGTCCGTGAGGAGCCGGACGCGGCTGAGAGGGGTGCTGTCCCGTTCTTCCGCGAAGGCCGTCAGCGCGCGCCGGAAGAGGGTGAGGAGGAGCCGTGCGGTGTCCTCGTCGTACAGATCCGTCGCGTACTGGAGTCCGAGGAGCACCCCGCCGCCGTCGGCCCTCTCCCGGCAGTGGAAGCTCAGGTCGAACTTGGCGGTGGCCAGGTCCGCGTCGTCGAGGACGGCGGGGACGGTCCCGAGCCGGACGGTCTCGTCCTCCTGCCGGGTCTGCGCGCTCAGCATGACCTGGAAGAAGGGGTGGCGGCCGAGGGAGCGTTCGGGGTTGAGGTCCTCGACGAGGAGGTCGAACGGCAGGTCCTCGTGGGCGAAGGCGACCAGGTCCGTCTCCCGGACGCGGTCCACGAGCGCCCCGAGGCCGGGGTCCCCCGAGAGGTCCGTGCGCAGGGCCAGGGTGTTCACGAAGAACCCGACGAGCGCGTGCAGGTCCTCCTCCGGCCGGCCCGCCACCGCCGTGCCGACCACGATGTCCTCCCCCGCGCCCGCCGCCCGCAGGGCGAGGGCCAGGGCGGCGCGGGCCACCATGAAGAACGTGCCCCGCCGGGCGCGCGCGACGGCGGCGAGGGCCCGGTGGGCTCCGGCGTCCAGCTCGGCCGTGACCACCGCGCCCCGGTGGCTGGGTTCCGTCGGCCGGGGCCGGTCGGCGGGCAGTCGCGTCTCGGCCGGGATGCCGTCCAGGGCCTTGCGCCAGTGGGCGAGTTGTTCGTGCGCGGTGCTGTCGGGGTCCTCGGGGTCGCCGAGCATGTCCCGCTGCCACAGCGCGTAGTCCGCGTACTGGACGGGCAGCGG
>NZ_MWIG01001146.1:0-1741 GCF_002156145.1 Streptomyces sp. NRRL B-24572
ACGCGGGTTCGATTCCCGCCACGGTCTCCAAGCTCCTGGATCCTGAATCCTGGATTCAGGCTCCAGGATTCAGGATCCAGGATTCAGGATCCAGGCTCCAAGCGATCTTCCTCATAGGATCTTCACAACGCGCCGCACGGTGTGCCACAGTCCGCGCATGCACCCTCAAGCCGGACGCAGACTCGGCGTCCTCATCGGCGTGGGCCTCGCCTGCGGCCTGCTGCCCGGCATCACCCTGGCCGGTACCGAGACCCTGGACACGGTCCAGTCCGTCCTGATGGCGACCATCGTCATGGTGGTCCTCACCCAGCTGATCTTCGTCGGCCCGTCGGGCCGCGTCCCGCTCCCCGCCCTCCTGGTCTTCGGCCTCGCCGGCTTCGCCCAGGACGCGCTGATCTGGTGGCTGCTCTCCTGGCTGGGCCCGAAGATCTCCCACCTGCACGTCGACGGCCTCGCGACGATCCTCCTCGCGGCCCTGATCACCCGCGCGACGGCCCTGCTCCTGTCCCAGCTGTCCCCGGCCGCCGAGACGGCCGAGGACTGAGCGCCGCCTACCGCTCCCGCGCCCTCAGGACAGCGGTTTCTCCGGCACGGTGACCTTCTCGGCGCACCCGAGCAACTCCCGGGTGCTCTCCGCGAGCGCCTTCAGCAGCTGGTCCGTGGACACGGACCGGGCCGTGCGGTCCGTGTCGGCCACGGAGACCTGGAGCGGCGGCTCCTCGCCCTGTCCGGCCCGGGTGCCGGGGACCGTGCACGGCACGATGAGGGAGCGGCCGTCGGACTCCTCGCGGCGGTCGAGATGGACGCCCTCCGCCACCTCGCGGAATTCGCGCGCGTGCTTTCCCGCGGTCACGAAGGTCACGTCGTACGTCGACCAGCCGACCGCGGCGTTGACCCAGGCTTCCTTCCCGTCGACGCGGCCCTCGATAGAGCGGCCGGGGGCACGGCCCCCGCTCCGCCCCCGTCCTTCCCTCCGCCGGAACAGGCCGTCAACGCGAGCAGCAGGACACCGGCCGCGCCCGCTACTGCTCTCCGCGCCACTTCTTCTCCGTGAAGACGGGCTTCTCGGGAAGCCCCGCGTCGTCCTCGCAGCCCAGCTTCTTCACGACCGCCAGGGTGACGGAGTGGAGGACGGTGAGGTAGGCCTCGCGGGTGGCGGGGGTGTCCAGATCGGTGGGGACGCCGAGGATCGCGCAGATCATCCGGAAGGTCAGCGGCCCTGCGAAGTCCGCGATCACATCGACGTGGGCGTGGTGTTCGACCCGGTCGAGGAGTCGGTGCGCGGTTTCGGTGAGGAAGGGTTCCAGCCGGGCGATACGGCGGGGCACGAACGCGGCGTTCACCAGTGCCCGCAGACGGGTGTGGTCCGGAGGATCGGCGTGGACCAGGTGCCGGTTCAGTCCTGTCGGTCCGGGGACGTAGCCCGGCACCCGGCCCGGGTCCTTGCTCAGCCGCCCGTCGGTCAGAAGGGCCCGCACGTCACGGTAGCGGGAGACCTGCCACACGGCGGGCCGGCCGTTCCTGCGGTCCACATGGGCGGGCGCGTGCCGGCGTAGCCATGCGAAGTAGGGGTACGGGTCCCGCACCCGCGCGGTCAGCAGTTCCGAAGGCGGGGACGGGACAGGAGGAGCGGGCACGGGAACTCCGGGCTTGAAACCGAACACGGACACCGCACCAACGGCCGCAGGGGCCGACAGGGCACGCGGAACCGCGCTATCGGCCCCTGCGGCCGTTGGTGCGG
>NZ_MWIG01001147.1:0-2032 GCF_002156145.1 Streptomyces sp. NRRL B-24572
CGGTAGAACTCGCCGAGGAGGATCGCGGTCTCCGTCGTCGCGTCCTCCACCGCGTACAGCGCCAGCTGCGCCCCGGTGGTCGCGCTCACCGCCCGTACGTACAGGTCCTCGACCTCTCCGAACGTCCCCCCGTCGCAGGACGCCGCGACCACGACCCGCTCCACGGAGGCCTCGATCCGACCGGGGGCGATCTCCAGCCAGTCCGCGACGACCCCGCCCTCGCCCTGGGCCTCCCCCAGGAGCCGTATGCCGCTCCCGGCGTGCTCGGGCTGGTTGTAGAAGACCAGGTCTCCCCGGTCCCTGACCTTGCCGTCCGCGCCGACCAGCAGCGCGGCCGCGTCGACCTTCGGCGCCTCCGGCCCGCCGGACCGGCGGACGACGGCGACCCGCATCGGCTCACCGCTGAGCGGAAGGTTTCCCCCCTTGATGATCTGCGTCATGCCCGCATCCTGGCAGCCCCGATTCCCGGACTACCAGAGCCCGGTGCCAGTACGCGGAGATCGTCGGCGAGCAGGACCGCCCCCGTGTCAGGGCCGACGATGCCGTCCGGCTGGTCCGTCCCTGACCGTCAGGTCGACGGAGCGTCAGTGCTGCTGACCGGTCGCGTAGCCGAGGCAGGTGTGGGTGTTGCGGCCGACGACACCGTCGACGCCGAAGCTGCACCAGCTGTAGTCGCTCTGGAACTTCCTCACCCAAGACTCGGTCTTGGCTCCGTAGTAGCCGTCGACCGTGAGGACGTTGCCGTAGATCTGGTTGATCCGGCTCTGGACGTCGGGCACGCAGGGGTCGTAGTTGGTGTTGTAGCCGAGGTTGTGGTCGGGGGTCCACAGCGTGTACGGGAGCGCCGGGTTCTGGTACCAGGAACCGAAGCACATGTCCGAGGCGGACGCGGGGGCGGCGGTGGCGACCACGGCCGTACCGAGACCGAGGACCATCGTGGCGGCCGTCGCGAGGGCTGCCGCGCGCTTCTTGAGCTGCATCTTCATTACTGGTATCTCCCCATTCTTGCGGTGGTTGTCGGCTCTCGGAAAGCTCGGCTGGGACCCACCGGCGCCCATGATGCGGCTCACGGATCTGCGCGGTATTGGAAAAAGTCGCAGCGGGAACACGGCCTCCTGTCGCCCGCACGCACAACCTCGCCGTGACGGCGTGAGCCTGAGCAGGCCAGCCCCGAGACCGGTCCTGACCTGCCCGGACACGACCTTCCGCAGCACGCTTCAGGCGTCGCGCCGGTCCGGGTGCCGCGTGAGCGCCTACGATCGGCTCATGGCCGCCTCTTCGCGTCTTTCGCTCTGGTCCCGGGACTCGTTCCTGTCCATCGGTTCCGTCGGCTCGACCCTCTCGATCGGTTCGGTCGGGTCGTTCCTCTCCGTCGGGTCGATCGGCTCGGCCGCCTCGGCGCTGTCCGTCGGGTCCTGGGCGAGCGTCGGCTCCCTGTTGTCGGCGCGGTCGTGCTGGTCCGTGCTCTCGTACCGCTCCGGGCGGGGCGTCATGGCGGCGGGCGCGGTCCTCGCGGTCGCGGGAGCCGTGGCCGTGACGGCCGGGGCGCGCCGGGGGCGCTGAGACGGGTACGGGGGGCCGGTCGCGCCACCCCCACCGTACGGCTCGGTCGGCCTGCTACCGCTCCGACTCCGCGCGCGGTCCGAAGAGCGTCCGCTCGGACTCGGCGATCGGGACGTCGTTGATGCCGGCCCCGCGTCGGGACATCAGGGCGGCGGTCTCGGCGGTGAACGGGGGAAGCGGGGGACGCTGCCCGGCCATGAACGGCCCTTCCTGGCTCGTGGTGTTCAGGTGGTCTCGAGGGTCTCGGACACCCCCGGGCGGAGCCACCGCAGACGACCCGCCAGATCCGGCGCCGCGAAGGCCTCCGTGATGCGGGCCGGGTCCTCCGCGAGGTGGTCCCAGGAGTCGTAGTGGAGCGGGATCACCGTACGGGCGCCGAGGGTACGGGCGAGGGCCGCGCCCTCCGCCGCGCTCATCGAGAACGCGCGGTCGCCGGTCGACGCGAAGTGCGCGTCGACCGGCGACCGCG
>NZ_MWIG01001148.1:0-1304 GCF_002156145.1 Streptomyces sp. NRRL B-24572
CGTCGCCCGGCGCCGGGCGACGAACCACCCGGTGGGACGCACCGGCCGGAGAGCGGGGCCGAGAGAGGTCTGGCGCCGGGAGCGCCGTACGCCGGATCATGAGGGTGATCACGGACGGTGGGTGAGAGCGACACGAGTGACCGCACGGACGGCCTGCACGTCCCGCACCGCCGGCTCTGGGCGTCGGCGAAGATAGGACGACCCACCACCCCACCCCGTGCCGTGCGGCACGACCAGAGGAGCGACGGCAGATGCCCCCTTCCGGGTCCGGAGCGAGCCCGCGACCGCCGACGATCGCCGACGTCGCCCGTACGGCGGGGGTGTCGCGGACCACCGTCTCGCACGCCCTCAACGGGCTCGGCAAGGTCGACCCCCGGACCCGTGAACGCATCAAGCAGGTGGCGGCCGAGCTGGGGTACCGCCCCAACCTGCGGGCCCAGCGGCTGCGGCGCGGCGAGGCCCGGGCGATCGCGCTCGCCTCGTCGATGCCCTTCGCGGTGGCCGGCGGCCCGTCCCGGCTCGGCTTCTACATGGAGGTCGCCGCCGCGGCCGCCGAGAGCGCGCTCCTGCACGACTACGCGCTCGTGCTCGTACCGCCCGTGCAGTCGGGCGCCGCCCTGGACTCGGTCGACATCGACGGCGCCATCGTCGTGGAGCCCGACGTGGACGACGCCGCCGCGGCCCGGCTGCGGCAGCGCGGCCTGCCGTACGTGGCGCTCGGCCGGCCCGTCTCGCCGGACGAGGCCGTCCCGTACGTCGACCTGCAGGGTGCGGCCGTCGCCGAGGCGCTCCTGACCCATCTGCGGGAGCAGGGCGCGAGGCGGCCCGCCCTGCTCGTCGGTTCCGGCGACCGGCACTCGTCGGTGGACGCGCGCGCGGCCTACGAACGGCTCGCCGCCGAGCACGGCTGGCAGCCGATCGTGGCGAGCGCCCCGGAGTCCGGCGGTGAACAGGCCGGCTACGAGCGGTGCGCCGCCCTGCTCGCCGAGCACCCCGGCCTCGACGCCGTGTGCGCCCTGGTCGACGCCTTCGCCGTGGGTGCGCTGCGGGCCGTCCGGGACAGCGGACGTGCCGTCCCCGAGGACGTCATGGTCGTCACCCGTTACGACGGTCTGCGCGCCCGCACCGCGCAGCCGCCGCTGACCGCCGTCGATCTCCACCTGGACCGGGCGGCGGCGGCCGCCGTGGACCTGTTGCTCGGGCGGCTGCGGGGGGACGCCCCGGCCGAGGCCGTGGTGACGGTGCCGCCTCCGACGGTGATCCCGCGTGAGTCGTCGCTCAGGACGCCCCCGCCGACGACGGAC
>NZ_MWIG01001149.1:0-1259 GCF_002156145.1 Streptomyces sp. NRRL B-24572
GTCCTTTGGCACACCGCCCCGGGGGCGGTGTGCCAAAGGACCGGGAAGCCGGTGGCGTGCAGCCGGGCCGCCGCCTCCAGGGCCAGTCTCGTCTTGCCGACGCCGGTCAGGCCGACGACGGTGATCAGCCGTTCGGCTCCGGAGCGGAGCTCCTCCGTGAGGACGGTGGTCTCGGCGTCCCTCTCGATCAGCGGGTGCAGCGGGACGGGCGGGGCCGGCCGTTCGGCGGCGAAGTGCCGGGTCCCGGCGCCGCCCCGGTGTCCGCGCCGTACCGCGTCCTCCAGGGCCGTACGGGCCCGGGGGCCCAGGCGCAGGCCGTCGGCGATCAGCCGGATCGTGTCGGCTCTCGGTCGCTGTGCCTTCCCCTTCTCCAGGTCGCGGATGGCGCGGACGCTGATGGTGGAGAGATCCGCCAGTTCCTGCTGGGTCAGGCCGATGCGGAGCCGGTGGCCACGGATGAGGGTGCCGAGTGCGGCGGTGGCCGCCACGGTGTCCTCGGGGGAGAGACTGGTCGTCATGAGAAGCTCCCGCTCGTCGAGTTGGGGCGGGCCCTCCGGATGACGGCCCGGTCGGGCCGCCGGCCGGGGGCTGCGCCTCGCCGTCTGCTGGGATCCATGCTCCGGACGCGACTATTCAGGGGGCATCGCGGCACTAACGGGTGAGGATGCCGGGCGATAGCGGCCTACAGGCCCGTGATAGGGGTGCGGGTGGGGTGCCGTTCCGTGATAGCGGGGTGATAAGGCAGCGAGCGGTGCCGTGAATCCGCTTGTTCCTAGGTTGGTGGTCAGAAGGAAACGCCGCACACCACCGAGAGGCAGGATCCGATGTCGTACTCCTCCACCACCGCCGCCCGCACCTCCGTCCGCGCCGCCGTGACCGCCGCGCTGATCGTGATCCTGACCGGGGCGGGCGTCCAGGCGAGCTGGGCCGACGGGACGACGGGCACCACGACGAGCACCACCCCGGTCTGCACGACCACGGTCGACGCCACCGGCACGCCCATCACCACGTGCAGCACCGACAACAACCCCTGGGACTGACCCCCGTCAGGCCGGCCCGCTCCTCAGCAGCCGGTCGCGAGCAGTCTCTCCGCCTCCGCGAGTTCCCGGCCCATCCGCCGCTCGCGGAACACCTCGACCGCCGGGACGAGCAGCTCCCGGGAGCGCCCCGGCTCCGTGTCGAGGAGACGGGCGAGGTCCAGGCGCGCCAGCGCGCCACCGCTGAAATCCATGACGCCCTCCCGCGCGGTCACCGCGCGG
>NZ_MWIG01000115.1:0-12967 GCF_002156145.1 Streptomyces sp. NRRL B-24572
ACCCCCTTGCCCCAGCGGGACGATTGCCCACACGGCCGCGGGGCGCTGCCCCGCACGGCCGCGGGCCCACACGGTCGCGGGGCGCCGGCAGGCGCGGTCCGTGTGGGGCGCCGTCGCGCGCGTGTCGACGGGAGATCGTCATCTGGCGGAAACACGGCAGTGTGAAGCTCGGCCCATGACTGCCCCACGCATCGAGGAGAACCGCTCCCACCCCCGCCTCCCCGACCTGCTCGCCACCTACCACCTGGCGAATCAGGCCGAGAAGGACGAGGCCGTGGCGACCGTCGCCGAGCTCCCGGCCGTATACCGTGCCGAGGCCGAGGACCCGGCCGCCGCGTTCGCCGCCGACACCGTCCTGCTCGTCACCCCGCCCGGTGCGGACGAGCCCGCCGGCTGTGTCGTCCTCAAGGCCCCTCGCGAGGGGCGCGTGCCCGAGATCAAGCGGCTCTGGGTCGCGCCCGAGGCCCGCAGGAAGGGCCTCGCGAAGGCGCTGATGGCCGAGGCCCTGCGCCGGGCCGCGGACTCCGGCGTGCCCGCCGTGCGCCTCACCGTCTGGGACTGGCGGGAGGAGCCGCTCGCCCTCTACCGGAGCCTCGGTTTCGAGACCGTCACCCCCTGGGACGACCGCCCGAACCTCCTCTGTCTGGAGCGGCGGCTCGATCTCATCGAGCGCCTCACCCCCGACGCCGTACGGGCCCACGCCCCGGCCGGGCTCGCCGAGCTGCTCGTGGACGCCGTGGACGGTGGGGCCTCCGTCGGCTTCCTGGCGCCCCTGGAGACCGCCGAGGCGGCCGCCTGGTGGTCCCGCGTCGCCGAGGAGGCCGCGGAGGGCGTGCGGGACGTCTGGGCCGCCCACGCCCCCGACGGACGGCTCACCGGCGTCGTCACCCTCGTCCGTGCCGGTACGGCCAACGGCCGGCACCGCGGCGAGATCGCCCGGCTCCTCGTCCACCGCTCCGCCCGCGGCCGGGGCCTCGGGTACCGCCTGCTGGCCACGGCGGAGGCCCATGCCGCCGCCACGGGCCTGAGCCTGCTCGTCCTGGACACCCAGACCGGCAGCCCGGCCGAGCGCCTCTACCGGGGCGCGGGCTGGACCGCCGCCGGGACGATCCCGGACTTCGCCGCCGACCCGGCCGGCACCCTCCGCGCCACCACGCTCTACTACAAACAGGTCTAGGGCATGCGAAAGGGCCCGGGAGGCGATTCGCCTCCCGGGCCCTTTCGTACGCCGTCCGCTACGGCAGCTGTGCCGCCCGCGCCTCCCGGCTCTCACGCCGGTTGTCGCGGAAGGTGTTCACCCGGCGGGCCGTCGCGAAGAGGGGGATCACGGCGCCCAGCACGACCTGGAGCGCGCAGCCGGTCTGGAGCAGGATCTGTCCGCCCGGGGCGTCGAACGCCCACGCGGCCAGCATCGCCATCGCTCCGACGATCCAGCTGAGCATCGCCGCCGCGAGGACACCCCGCGGCTTCGGGTACTCCACCCGGCTCACCATCAGCCACGCCGTGCCGATGATCGCGAGCAGGGTCGGGATGAACGGCAGCTCGAGCAGGATGATCGAGACGACCGTCAGCGCGCCGAAGGGGCTCGGCATGCCCTGGAACATGCCGTCCTTCATCGTCACGCAGGAGAAGCGGGCCAGCCGCAGGACCACGGCGAGCAGCACCACGATCGCGGCGACCGCCGAGACCTTCTGCTGCGCGTCGTCCGCGACCATGCCGTACACGAGCACGAAGTAGGCCGGGGCCAGACCGAAGCTGATCAGGTCCGACAGGTTGTCGAGCTCGGCGCCCATCGGCGAGCTGCGGAGCTTGCGCGCCACGATGCCGTCGAAGAGGTCGAAGATCGCCGCGGCCAGCATGAGGATCACGGCGGTGGCGGCGCTGTTGCGCGCCATGCCGGTCTCGCTGCTGCCCGTGAGGTGCGGGATGAGGATGCCGGTGGTGGTGAAGTACACCGCCATGAAGCCGCACGTGGCGTTACCGAGCGTGAGGGCGTCCGCTATGGACAGCCTCAGCGACAGCGGCATCTCCTCGGCTTCTTCGGCCGCCTCGGAGTCGGCGACCCAGTCGGCGGCCCGTGTGTCGGGATCAATCACGGTCAATGCGAGTCACCCCCGCGGTGGTGGCCTGGCCGACCTCGACCGCGACCTCGACACCCTCGGGGAGGTAGATGTCGACGCGCGAGCCGAAGCGGATCAGACCGATACGGTCGCCCTGCTCGACCTTCGTTCCCTGCGGGATGTACGGCACGATCCGCCGGGCGACGGCGCCCGCGATCTGGACCATCTCGATGTCGCCGAGCTCGGTGTCGAAGTGCCAGACAACGCGCTCGTTGTTCTCGCTCTCCTTGTTGAACGCCGGGACGAACCCACCGGGGACGTGCTCCACGGACGTCACCGTGCCGGCCAGCGGCGCGCGGTTGACGTGGACGTTCAGCGGGCTCATGAAGATGGCGACCCGGGTCCGTCCGTCCTTCCACGGCATGATGCTCTGCACCACACCGTCGGCGGGGGAGATGACCCGGCCCTGAGCGATCTCGCGCTCGGGGTCGCGGAAGAACCACAGCATGCCGGCCGCGAGAGCGGTGGTCGGCACGGCGATGGCCTTGGCGCGCTTGGACTTGCTCGCGCGCGCGAGGCTGAGCGCCGCGGTGGCCACGGTCGGCAGAAGCCACGGCGATGCTCCGCGTGCGATGCGTACGCCCTTGAGGCTGTCGCGATGTGCAGAGGTTCGACTGTCGGGCATGGATGACCTTCGTAGCGGATGATGCCGCACTGGCAACGGGGGACGGCGGCTTTCCGGCGATGCTATCGGTTGCGGGGCGCAACTGGGCAAGCCAGGAACCGAGTCGACGGCCGGAAGACGAACACAGGGTGTGATCTTCTTCGCGGCCGTACCGACTCAAAAGCGACAATCAGCCCTGGAATCGGTACTCCTCCAGGAGCCGACGACCAATGATCATTTTCTGGATCTCGGCGGTACCTTCACCGATGAGCAGCATCGGGGCCTCACGGTAGAGGCGCTCGATCTCGTACTCCTTCGAGAACCCGTATCCACCGTGAATGCGGAAGGCGTCCTCGACGACCTCCTTGCAGTATTCGGAGGCGAGGTACTTCGCCATCCCTGCTTCGAGGTCGTTTCGTTCCCCGGAGTCCTTTTTGCGTGCTGCATTCACCATCATGGCATGGGCGGCCTCGACCTTGGTAGCCATCTCGGCCAGCTTGAACTGAATCGCCTGGTGCTGGGCGATCGCCTTGCCGAAAGTGTGACGTTGCTGGGCATAAGAGACACCCAGTTCGAAAGCACGCTGCGCGACGCCGCAACCACGGGCCGCCACGTTCACGCGGCCGACCTCGACGCCGTCCATCATTTGGTAAAACCCTCGGCCGGTGACCCCGCCGAGCACGCGATTGGCCGGAATGCGCAGTCCGTCCATGATGAGTTCGGTCGTGTCGACGCCCTTGTAACCCATCTTGTCGATCTTCCCGGGGATCGTGAGGCCGGGGCGGACCTCTCCGAAGCCGGGCTCCTTCTCGACGAGGAAGGTCGTCATCGACTTGTGGGGGGCCGTGCCCTCCGGGTGTCCTTCGTCACTTCGGACGAGAACGGCCACCAGTGTTGACGTGCCGCCGTTCGTCAGCCACATCTTCTGGCCGTTGAGGACGTACTCGTCGCCGTCCTTGACGGCCTTCGACGTGATCGCCGACACGTCCGAGCCGAGGCCCGGCTCCGACATCGAGAAGGCGCCGCGCGTCTCGCCGGCCGCCATCCGCGGAAGGAAGTACTCCTTCTGCTCCTGGGTGCCGTGCTGCTTCAGCATGTACGCCACGATGAAGTGCGTGTTGATGATGCCGGAGACCGACATCCAGCCGCGGGCGATCTCCTCCACGCACAGCGCGTAGGTGAGCAGCGACTCACCCAGGCCCCCGTACTCCTCGGGGATCATCAGACCGAAGACGCCGAGCTCCTTGAGCCCGTCCACGATCTGCTGCGGGTACTCGTCGCGGTGCTCGAGCTCCGTGGCGACCGGGATGATCTCCTTGTCGACGAAGTCCCGGACCGTGGCGAGGATCTCCTGCTGGACGTCGGTCAGACCGTGGGTCTGGGCGAGTCGCGCCATGACTTACTTCCCCTGTTCCTTGAGCTCCGGGCGGCCGGGCTGCTCGCCGCCGCGCGCGTCGATGTACTCGGCGGTCGGGACCATCACCTTGCGGCGGAAGACGCACACGAGGGTGCCGTCCTGCTTGTAGCCCTTGGTCTCGACGTAGACGATGCCGCGGTCGCTCTTCGACTTCGACGGGGTCTTGTCGAGGACCGTGGTCTCGCCGTAGATGGTGTCGCCGTGGAAGGTCGGCGCCACGTGCCGCAGCGACTCGATCTCCAGGTTGGCGATGGCCTTGCCGGAGACGTCCGGCACGGACATGCCGAGCAGCAGCGAGTAGATGTAGTTGCCGACGACGACGTTCCGCTTGAAGTCGGTCGTGTTCTCGGCGTAATTCACATCCATGTGCAGCGGATGGTGGTTCATCGTCAGCAGGCAGAAGAGATGGTCGTCGTACTCGGTGACCGTCTTTCCGGGCCAGTGCTTGTAGACGGCACCGACTTCGAACTCTTCGTAGGTACGGCCGAACTGCATCGGACTCAGGCCTCCGGGATCTCGAACTTGCTGGTGCGCTGCATGCCGGCGGCGCGGCCCTTGCCGGAGATGACCAGGGCCATCTTGCGGGAGGCCTCGTCGATCATCTCGTCGCCGAGCATCGCGGAGCCCTTCTTCCCGCCGGCCTCGGACGTGTAGTAGTCGTACGCGTCGAGGATCAGCTCGGCGTGGTCGTAGTCCTCCTGCGAGGGCGAGAAGATCTCGTTCGCGGCGGCGACCTGGTCCGGGTGCAGCACCCACTTGCCGTCGAAGCCCAGGGCCGCGGCGCGCTGCGCGACCGCCTTGTAGCCCTCCTGGTTGCGGATCTGCAGGTAGGGGCCGTCGATCGCCTGGAGGTTGTTGGCGCGGGCCGCCATCAGGATGCTCATCAGGATGTGGTGGTACGCGTCCGCCGGGTAGCCGGGCGGCTGCTCGCCGACGACGAGGGACTTCATGTTGATGGAGGCCATGAAGTCGGCCGGGCCGAAGATGATCGTCTCGACGCGCTGGGAGGCCTGCGCGATCGCGTTGACGTTGGTGAGGCCCTGGGCGTTCTCGATCTGCGCCTCGATGCCGATCTTGCCGACCTCGAAGCCCATGGTCTTCTCGATCTGGGTGAGCAGCAGGTCGAGGGCGACGATCTGCTGGGCGTCCTGGACCTTCGGCAGCATGATGCAGTCGAGGTTCTGGCCGGCGCCCTCGACGACCGTGACGACGTCGCGGTAGGTCCAGTGGGTCGTCCAGTCGTTGACGCGGACCACGCGGGTCTTGCCGGTCCAGTCGCCCTCGTTCAGGAACTTCACGATGGTGTGCCGGGCCTCGGGCTTGGCCAGCGGGGCGCACGCGTCCTCCAGGTCGAGGAAGACCTGGTCGGCGGCGAGGCCCTGGGCCTTCTCGAGGAAGCGTGGGTTGGAGCCGGGGACCGCCAGGCAGGAGCGGCGGGGGCGGAGCCGGTTCACAGGGCTGGTCATGCGAGGACCTCCGTACTTTCCAGGGGGCTGAGCTTGTTCGCTTGCCGGATCTCGTCGACGATACGGCCGATGATCTCCGTGATACCGAAGTCCTTCGGTGTGAAGACGGCGGCGACACCCGCGCGCTTCAGTTCTGCGGCGTCGGCGTTCGGGATGATCCCGCCGACGATGACCGGGATGTCCGTCGCGCCCGCCTCGCGGAGGCGGTCGAGGACGTCGGGGACAAGCGCGGAGTGCGAGCCGGAGAGGATCGACAGGCCCACGCAGTGCACGTCCTCCGCCAGGGCGGCGTCGACGATCTGCTCGGGGGTCAGCCGGATGCCCTGGTAGACCACCTCGAAACCGGCGTCACGCGCGCGTACGGCGATCTGCTCGGCCCCGTTGGAGTGCCCGTCGAGGCCCGGCTTGCCGACGAGCAGCCGCAGTCGGCCGACGTTCAGGTCCTCGGCGGTCCTGGCCACCTTGTCGCGGACCAGGGCGAGCGGGGTGCCCGCCTCGGCCGTCACGGCCACCGGGGCGGAGGAGACGCCGGTGGGGGCGCGGAACTCGCCGAACACCTCGCGCAGGGCCCCGGCCCACTCGCCGGTGGTGACCCCGGCGCGGGCGCACTCCAGCGTGGCCTCCATGAGGTTCTCGGTGCCCTTGGCGGCCTCCTTGAGGCGCTCCAGGGCCTTGCAGGGCCGCGGGTGGTTGAACGGCGGCTGGTAGCGGTTGTCGCGCCAGGTCTTCATCGAGGCGACGACCCGGGCCTCGACCGCGGGGTCCACCGTCATGATCGCGGTGTCCAGGTCGGCGGTGAGCGGGTTCTCCTCGGTCGACTGGAAGATGTTGACGCCGACGATCTTGTCCTCGCCGGCCTCGATCCGGGCGCGCCGCTCGGCGTGCGAGGAGACCAGCTGCGACTTGAGGTAGCCGGACTCGACGGCCGCCATCGCGCCGCCCATCTCCTGGATCCGGTCGATCTCGGCCAGGCACTCCTCGACCAGGGCGTCCACCTTGGCCTCGATGACGTGCGAGCCGGCGAAGATGTCGTCGTACTCCAGGAGGTCGGACTCGTGGGCGAGCACCTGCTGGATGCGGAGCGACCACTGCTGGTCCCAGGGCCGGGGGAGACCGAGGGCCTCGTTCCAGGCGGGGAGCTGCACGGCGCGCGCGCGGGCGTCCTTGGAGAGGGTGACGGCCAGCATCTCCAGGACGATCCGCTGGACGTTGTTCTCCGGCTGGGCCTCGGTCAGGCCGAGGGAGTTGACCTGGACGCCGTAGCGGAACCGGCGCTGCTTGGCGTTCTCGATGCCGTACCGCTCAAGCGTGATCTTGTCCCAGATGCGGCCGAAGGCGCGCATCTTGCACATCTCCTCGATGAAGCGGACGCCCGCGTTCACGAAGAAGGAGATGCGGGCGACGACCTCGCCGAAGCGGTCCTCGGGGACCTGACCGGAGTCGCGGACCGAGTCGAGGACCGCGATCGCGGTCGCCATCGCGTACGAGATCTCCTGGACCGGCGTGGCCCCGGCCTCCTGCAGGTGGTAGCTGCAGATGTTGATCGGGTTCCACTTCGGGATGTGGTTGACCGTGTACGCGATCATGTCCGTCGTGAGGCGGAGCGAGGGGCCGGGCGGGAAGACGTGCGTCCCGCGCGACAGGTACTCCTTCACGATGTCGTTCTGGGTGGTGCCCTGGAGCTTGGTGATGTCCGCGCCCTGCTCCTCGGCGGCCACCTGGTAGAGCGCCAGAAGCCACATGGCGGTGGCGTTGATGGTCATGGAGGTGTTCATCTGCTCCAGGGGGATGTCCTGGAACAGCCGGCGCATGTCACCGAGGTGCGAGACGGGGACGCCGACCCGGCCGACCTCGCCGCGGGCGAGGATGTGGTCGGGGTCGTACCCGGTCTGCGTCGGCAGGTCGAACGCGACCGAGAGGCCGGTCTGACCCTTGGCGAGGTTGCGCCGGTACAGCTCGTTGGACGCCTCGGCGGTCGAGTGACCGGCGTACGTCCGCATGAGCCACGGCCGGTCCTTCTGGCGCTCAGTCATCTTCGGGACCTCAGATGTTCCGGAAGCGGTTGATGGCGTCGATGTGCTGGGCCCGGAGCTCCGGGTTGCTGACGCCCAGGCCCTCCTGCGGGGCGAGGGCGAGGACGCCGACCTTGCCCTGGTGGAGGTTGCGGTGGACGTCGTAGGCGGCCTGGCCGGTCTCCTCCAGGGAGTAGACCTTCGAGAGCGTGGGGTGGATCTTGCCCTTGGCGATCAGGCGGTTTGCCTCCCACGCCTCGCGGTAGTTGGCGAAGTGCGAGCCGATGATCCGCTTCAGTGACATCCACAGGTAGCGGTTGTCGTACTGGTGCATGTAGCCCGAGGTCGAGGCGCAGGTGGTGATGGTGCCGCCCTTGCGGGTGACGTACACGGAGGCGCCGAAGGTCTCGCGGCCCGGGTGCTCGAAGACGATGTCGATGTCCTCGCCGCCGGTCAGCTCACGGATCTTGGAGCCGAAGCGCTTCCACTCGCGCGGGTCCTGGGTGTTCTCGTCCTTCCAGAACTTGTAGCCCTCGGCGTTGCGGTCGATGACCGCCTCCGCGCCCATGGACCGGCAGATGTCGGCCTTCTCGGGGGACGAGACGACACAGATCGGGTTGGCGCCGCCGGCCAGGGCGAACTGCGTGGCGTACGAGCCGAGTCCGCCGCTCGCGCCCCAGATGAGGACGTTGTCGCCCTGCTTCATGCCGGCGCCGTTGTTGGAGACCAGCTGGCGGTAGGCGGTGGAGTTGACGAGGCCGGGGGCCGCCGCCTCCTCCCAGCTGAGGTGGCCGGGCTTCGGCATGAGCTGGTTGGACTTGACGAGGGCGATCTCGGCGAGGCCGCCGAAGTTGGTCTCGAAGCCCCAGATGCGCTGCTCGGGGTCGAGCATCGTGTCGTTGTGGCCGTCCGAGGACTCCAGTTCGACCGACAGGCAGTGCGCGACGACCTCGTCGCCGGGCTGCCAGGCGTTGACGCCGGGGCCGGTGCGCAGGACGACGCCCGCGAGGTCGGAGCCGATGACGTGGTACGGCAGGTCGTGGCGCTTGGTCAGCTCGGAGAGCCGGCCGTAGCGCTCCAGGAAGCCGAAGGTCGAGACGGGCTCGAAGATCGAGGTCCAGACCGAGTTGTAGTTGACGGAGCTGGCCATGACGGCCACGAGCGCCTCGCCCGGGCCGAGCTCGGGGAGCGCCACGTCGTCGAGGTGGAGCGACTTGCGCGGGTCCTTGTCGCGGCTCTCGACGCCGGCGAACATCTCCGCCTCGTCCTTGTGGACGGTGACGGCCCGGTACGACTCGGGGAGCTTGATGTTCGCGAAGTCGGCGGACGTGGAGTCCGGCGACTGGATCGCGTCCAGGATTTCCTTCACGGGTTGCCTCCGGCGGTGAGCGTCCCGAGGGAGGGACGCCTGGGGGTTACGGCGGGAAGTGCTGCTGCTGTGGAGGTGTGCCGTCGGTTCGGCTGGGTGGTGCGGTGGCGGCGCTGTGTGGTGGAGCGCGAGGGTGCCTGTGACGCAGGCGTCCGGGCGCACCAACCGTCGGTTGGTGGGGACAGCCGACGCGCGAGGTGTGATCTCTGCGCGCCGGCCGCCCGGACAACATCAACGTATGGCACGCCGTGTCACCTGACAAGGCACTGCGTGCCAACAATTTCACTCAGATGCAATCTGCCCGTCACGGATGAGCGATGATCGATCGAAATGGCCCGTGAGCTGCGGGAACGCAAAGAGGGCCGCCCCCGGAAATCCGGGGACGGCCCTCCTCGTCGAGCGGTGTCAGGCCCCCTTGAGCGCCTGCTGGATGGTCCGCATGACCTCGTCGAGCGGAGCGTCCGTCCGCGCCACGGCGACCACCACGTCGCCCGTCGTGGACGCGGTCGCGGCGGCCGGCGCCTCCGGGGCCGGCTCGGCCGGTGCGGCGGCGGTGCTCCCGGCGGGCGTCGGGCGGGCGCCTATGCCCGAGCCGAAGGTCTCCCGGACGATCGCGAAGGCGTGGTCCAGCTGGGCCTCCACGTCGCCCTCGCCGCCCGCCCGCAGCCAGCGGCGCAGCACGTGGTTGTGGGCGGTGACGACCGCCGACGCGGCCACCTCGGCGAGCAGCGGGTCGTCGTTGCCGTCGTGGTGGTCCCGCTCGTCGAAGTGCCCGAGGAGATAGCGGGTGAAGAGCCGCTCGTAGCGGGCCACCGAGGCGATCTCCCGCTCCCGCAGCGTCGGCACCTCGCGGGTGAGCCGGTAGCGCGCCACGGAGACCGCGGGGGACCCCGCGTACATCTTCATGACTTCCTTGATGCCCCGGCACACCGTGTCGAGCGGGTGCTCGTGCGGCGGGGCGGCGTTCAGCACCGCCTCCGCCCGCACGAGCGTGTCGTCGTGGTCCGGGAAGATCGCCTCTTCCTTGGAGCGGAAGTGGCGGAAGAACGTCCGCCGGGCGACCCCGGCCGTGGCCGCGATCTCGTCGACGGTCGTGGCCTCGTACCCCTTGGTCGCGAAGAGCTCCATCGCGGCCGCGGCGAGCTCCCGGCGCATCTTGAGCCGCTGCGCGGCGGCACGAGTGCCCGCCGCGCTCTCCGGAGCGTCGGACGGGGAGGTGGCACGGGGTGTCTTCGCGGCCTTGGGCATGGTCCGAACGTACTGCATCGGAGTGGGAGTGTGCCCAGGTGGGGGCGGGGAGGCCCCCGGGGCACCGGCGGTGCCCGGGGGACTCAGCAGACCGCCCCAGCCGGCGGTGCGGGGCTCAGCGCCGGGCATATTCGCGGAAGCCGCGCCCCGTCTTGCGGCCCAGGCAGCCCGCCGCCACCAGGTGCTCCAGGAGCGGGGCGGGGGCGAGGCCCGGGTCGCGGAACTCGCGGTGCAGCACCTGCTCGATCGCGAGCGAGACGTCCAGACCGACCACGTCGAGCAGCTCGAACGGGCCCATCGGGTAGCCGCCGCCCAGCTTCATGGCCGCGTCGATGTCGTCCAGGGTCGCGTAGTGCTCCTGGACCATCTTGACCGCGTTGTTCAGGTACGGGAAGAGCAGCGCGTTCACGATGAAGCCGGCGCGGTCGCCGCAGTCCACCGGGTGCTTGCGGATCTTCGCGGTGACCTCGCGGACGGTGGCGTGGACGTCGTCGGCGGTCAGGACCGTACGGACGATCTCGACCAGCTTCATCGCCGGCGCCGGGTTGAAGAAGTGCATCCCGATGACGTCCTGCGGGCGCGTGGTGGCCTTGGCGCAGGCGATGACCGGCAGCGAGGAGGTCGTGGTGGCGAGCACCGCGCCCGGCTTGCAGATCTTGTCGAGCCGCGCGAACAGCTCCTGCTTGACCTCCAGGTCCTCGGCGACCGCCTCGACGGCCAGGTCGACCTCGGCGAAGGCGTCGAGCGAACCGGCCGGGGTGATCAGGGCCAGCGTCTCGTCGCGCGCCTCGCCCGTCATGCGGCCCTTGTCGACCGAGCGGGCCAGAGACTTGGCGATCCGGGCCTTGGCCGTGTCGGCCTTCTCCTGGGAGCGGGCGGCGAGCACGACCGCGTACCCGGCCTTGGCGAAGACCTCGGCGATGCCGGAGGCCATCGTGCCCGAGCCGGCGACGCCGACCGAGCGGACCTCGCGACCGGCGCCGGTGCCGGCGGAGGTGAGCGGGGTCAGCGCGTCGCGCACGACCTCGCCGGAGCCCGGCGCCTCGTACGTGTAGAAGCCGCGGCCCGCCTTGCGGCCGGTCAGACCGGCCTCGCTGAGCTGCTTGAGGATCGGGGCGGGGGCGTGCAGCCGGTCGTGCGAGGCCGCGTACATGGCCTCCAGGACCGTACGGGCCGTGTCGACGCCGATCAGGTCGAGCAGCGCCAGCGGGCCCATCGGCAGACCGCAGCCCAGCTTCATCGCCGCGTCGATGTCCTCGCGGGAGGCGTACTTGGCCTCGTACATGGCGGCGGCCTGGTTCAGGTAGCCGAAGAGCAGCCCGTCCGCGATGAAACCGGCCCGGTCGCCGACCGCCACCGGCTCCTTGCCGAGGTCCTGGGCGAGCCGGGTCACGGCGTCCACGGCCCGCGGGTCGGTCAGCACGGAGGAGACCACCTCGACCAGCTTCATGGCCTGGACCGGGGCGAAGAAGTGCAGGCCGAGGACCCGCTCGGGGTGCGCCGAGTCGGCGGCGAGCCGGGTCACGGAGAGGGCGTTGGTACCGGTGGCCAGGATCGCGTCGGGCCGGACGATCCCGTCCAGGGTCCGGAAGACCTCCTGCTTCGCCTCGTACGACTCGGGCACGACCTCGATCACGAGGTCGGCCTCGGCGGCCGCCTGGAGGTCGGAGAAGGTACGGAAGCGGGCCAGGACGTCCTGCCGCTCCTCCTCGGTGATCCGCTCACGGGCCACCGCACGGGCGGTGGAGGCCTCCAGGGCGGCGACGGCCTGGGCGGCGGCGGTGTCGCTGATGTCGATGCCGATGACCTCGCGGCCGGCCCGGGCGAGGACATCGGCGATGCCCGTGCCCATGGTGCCGAGACCGACGACGGCGATGGTGGAGAGAGGGGTGTCCATCAGGGGACTCCAGAGGAAGAGTGACGACTGAGGGCAGTGCGTGGGAAACGCGAGTGCGCGGGTGCGGGTGCGTGCGGGAGGAGCACGCGGGTGGTGCCGCTGAAATGCGCGAGGGAACGCCCGAGAAAGGGCGGCGCCCTGGGAAGGTGAGACGGACTCTGTCCCGGAGTCACGTCGAAACTGCCGAACCGACAAGCGAACACAACGGCTGCGTCACCAGGCCGTCGTGAGAAGTGCGGGTGGTGCCCGCTCACCTGAGACTAACCGGCCGGTAACGAGCGCGCCAGTCCCGGGAAGTTGGGAAAGTGTGATCTGGATCGCGGATAGGGTCGGATTCATGGAAATCTCCGAGGACCCGGAATTCTGCTCGATGATCGATCGATTGCGGGACGAGATCGAGAATGACACCGGAGAAGTTCCTGCGGCATTCACGGAACTCGCCGCGACCGATGACCCCGAGGAACTCCACCGCGTCCTCACCGCACCCGGACAGCCGCTCTGGGCCCGCGAGATCGCCGCCTACACCCTCGGCGTCGCCGGCGACCCCCGCGCCTTCGAGGCCCTCGTCCTCCTCCTCAACCACCGCGACCCGGAACGCTGCGTCACCGCCGCCCACGCCCTGGTCCGGCTCGGCGACCCGCGCACCGCGCGCGCGGCCGCCGCCCTCGCCACCAACGAACTCCGCGTCGCCTACGCCCTGCTGCCGGTCCGGCTGCTCGCCGAACTCCGCGCCCCGGAATCCGTGCCGGCCCTGATCACCGTCCTCGAACGGCGCCTTCGGGCCGACGACCCCCACGGGCGTCGTCGGCCGCGCCTGCGTCGAGGGTCTCGGAG
>NZ_MWIG01001150.1:0-563 GCF_002156145.1 Streptomyces sp. NRRL B-24572
GGCCAGAAGGGTCGGAGGGGCCGCCCGTCGGACGGGGCGGGGGCGTCCTGTCCACGGGCCCGGAAGGCGTCGTTCTTCTCGTCCCGAAGCGGAAATCACAGCGCGCGACCTGTGCAATCGCCACATTTGCACCGTTTCGTTCGAACCAAGTGACGTCCGTCGCACGGTTGTTGCCCTTGACTCACGGGTACATCGCTGGCGAGCCTGGCTCACCCCCCACCATCCCCACCCCCCACACGACGGCGGCCATGGACACGCACACGGATACCGACGCCCACGACCTGCGCCACCACGGTGACGCCGAGGTCCGGGACGAGAAGCTCATCGATCTGGCGGTCAACGTCCGGACGAACACCCCGCCGGACTGGCTGAGAGAGCGGATCGCGGACTCGCTGACGGGTCTCGCGGCCTATCCGGACGACCGGGCCGCACGGGCGGCGGTCGCCGAGCGGCACGACCTGCCGTCGAACCGGGTGCTGCTGACCGCCGGCGCGGCGGAGGCGTTCGTGCTGCTCGCTCGGGCGCTGCCGGTGCGGCGGCCGGTGGTGGTGCACCCCCAGTTC
>NZ_MWIG01001151.1:0-243 GCF_002156145.1 Streptomyces sp. NRRL B-24572
GCTCGCGGGCCTGGCCGAAGATGAGCCCGCACTCGTTCGAGCCGGCGGTCGGCGTCGGCGTCGGGGTGGGCGTGGCCGCGTGGGCGGCCGGGGCCAGGAGCAGGGGTACGGAGAGGAACGCGGCCGTCAGCGCGGTGGTGAGCGCGGTGGCGCGCGCGGCCGGCGAGCGGCGCTCGGGGCCTCGGCTAGCGGGCATAGGTGAAGCCTCCGTATCCGTCCACGGCCTTGGCGATGTCGTCCGCG
>NZ_MWIG01001151.1:252-669 GCF_002156145.1 Streptomyces sp. NRRL B-24572
CGGACGAGGAGATCCGCCAGTCGTTCCCGGTCCAGATGAGCTTCTGCGTGAGCGTGTACCAGGTGGAGGTGACGGGCTTGGTGGAGCCTTCGCCCGCGAGGCCGGCCAGGCCGGTGCACCAGACCTCGACCGTCGCCGAATCGTCGCTGTAGTCCGTGACCTTGGTGCCGACCGGGATGGTGCGGGAGACGAAGGTGAGGCCGCTGGGCGTGTTGCCGTTCGCGTCGAGGCCGACGCTGGTCATGAGGGCGGCCGAGTAGGAGGCGTCGAGCTGCTTCAGGAGGCCGTCGACGACGGCGGGCGCGTAGACGGTGCGGACGACGGCCTCGCGGGGGCCGTCCTGGAACATGTCCGCCGAGCCGAGCGCCACCGCGTAGTTGGCGGCCGCGCTCTGCGCGCCCTGGTCGTCGTGGGCGT
>NZ_MWIG01001152.1:0-2339 GCF_002156145.1 Streptomyces sp. NRRL B-24572
GGCATCCACTCGGCGACCCGCAAGGCGCTCTTCCCCGACCACCCCGGCCCCCGCTACTCCGGCGCCCCAGGTCTCGTGCGGGGCGAAGGGCCGCCCGGGGGCGGGGACGACGACGCGCCAGCTGGTGGCGCCGGAGTAGCGGGGGCCGGGGTGGTCGGGGAAGAGCGCCTTGCGGGTCGCCGAGTGGATGCCGTCGGCGCCGAGGACGAGTTCGGCCTCGAGTTCGCTCCGGGCCCCGGTCCCGGTGTCCGTGACGGTGACGCGGGCGGGACGGTGGTCGTCGCCGGGGTCGGTGACGGTTGCGGCGGCTCCGGTACGGACGACGCCTTCGGGGAGGGCGGAGGTGAGGAGCTCGACGAGGGTGGCGCGGTGGAGGAGGACGAGGGGGCCGCCGAAGCGGGCGGCGGCGGCCTTGGCGTCGGTACGGGCCAGCCAGCGGCCGCCGGGGGTGCGCATGCCGCCGTCGCCCTGCCAGGCGGAGAGCTCACGGACGCGGTCGCCGATGCCGATGACGTCGAGGGCGCGCTGGGCGTTGGGGGCGAGGGCGATGCCGGCGCCGACGGGGGTGAGGTCGGCGGCGCGTTCGAGGACGGTGACCTGCCGGCCGCGCCGGTGCAGGGCGACGGCGGCGGTGAGTCCGCCGATGCCGGCTCCGACGACGACGGCGCGGTGCTGTTCCATGGCTGCTCCTCGGCTCGGGACGGGCTGGGCGACGGGCACTGCGGGTGCGGTGAGCCCGGCGGGTACGTCGCTCTCACTACAGCTGTAGTGAGGCCGACACCGCGACCGTACTACACCTGTAGTCACACCGGTAGTAGGTTGTCCCCCATGACCTCAGCCACCGCCGGGACCCCGGCCCCGGAGTCCCCCGCCTCCCGCGCCGAGCGGATCGGCGACGCCGCCCTCGCCCTCCTGGTCGAGCGGGGGATGCGGGGCCTGACCCACCGCGCCGTGGACGAGCGGGCGGGACTGCCGCAGGGGTCGACGTCCAACCACGCCCGCACCCGGCAGGCCCTCCTGGAGACGGCCGTACGGCGCCAGGTCCAGCGCGAGGCCGAGGTCCTCACCCCGCACGAACTGCCGGACCCCAAGAGCGGCGGCGACGCGCTCGTCGACGCGCTCGCCCTCGCCCTGCACCGCTATCTCACCGACCACCGCGCCCTGTTGGTCTCCCGCTACGAGCTGGCCCTGGAGGCCACCCGCCGTCCCGAGCTCCGGAGCTTCTTCGACACGGCCGGCGCGACCTTCCACACCCCGCTGATCGCGATGATGACGGCGGCCGGCTCGCCTGAGCCCGAACGGCACGCGCTCTCCCTGATCGCCTGGTGCGAGGGGCTGATGTTCTCCTGCGCGGCGGGCTCCTTCCACGCGGCCGTGCCGAGCCGCGCGGAACTGCGCACCGGGTTCGACGAGTTGCTGCGCGGCATGCTCGGCCCCCGCCCCTGACCCGGCGGCCGGAAACCGCTGGCGCCGCCGCGCGGTCCCGGGAGACGATGCCGCCCATGACCACCGAACACACCGAATCCGTCCCGCGCGTCGACCCGTCCACCACCTCGGGCGAGCGCGAGGCCCTGGAGCAGTGGCTCGACTTCCATCGCGCGACCCTCGCGATGAAGTGCGAGGGGCTCGACGACGCCCAGCTGCGCACCCCGTCCGCCCCGCCGTCGGACCTCAACCTGCTCGGCCTGGTCCGGCACATGGCCGAGGTCGAGCGCGGGTGGTTCCGCCACGTCCTGGCCGGCGAGGAGCGGCGCTGGATCTACTCGACGGAGGAGGACCACGACCGGGACATCCACGTCACGGACGAGGACACCTACAAGGAGGCGTACGCCACCTGGCAGGCCGAGATCGCCCACGCGCGCACCCTGGCCGCCGGCCGTGACCTCGACGACCTGGGGGTGGGAAAGCACCGCACCGGTCGCACGTTCAACCTCCGGTGGATCTACCTCCACATGATCGAGGAGTACGCCCGCCACAACGGCCACGCGGACCTCATCCGCGAGCGCATCGACGGCGCGACCGGCGACTGACCCGGCGCGGACGCCCCGGCCGGTCAAGATCCCCGCGCGGCTCACCCGTGCGGGGCATTCCCCGCCGGTAGGGGCGCGAAGATCACTGCCGGGCCAGCAGAGTTGCGCGGGTGCATGGAACCCGAACCACAGCGAAGATCCTGGTCGGGGCGGCGGTCGCCGCCCTGGCCGGCTGCGTCTCGGTGGACGCCCCGCCGACGGCGCCCACCGTCGCCCCCGCGCCCGCGGCCGACACCGTACGGCCCGACCAGGACGTGGCACCGCAGATCGTCGAGGGCCCGGCCCGGGAGGCCCTCGACGATCTGCGGT
>NZ_MWIG01001153.1:0-616 GCF_002156145.1 Streptomyces sp. NRRL B-24572
GCGGCCGCGCCGGACCAGTCGGTGACCGACCGGTACACGATGTGGGCGGCGGCTGGGCGGATGTGGCGCGCGGAGCCGGTCACGGGCGTCGGCCTCAAGGGCTTCCCCCGGTACCGCGACTCGAACGCCTCGCTCGCGCTGTCCTCCGGCAGCGACACGGCCGGCGCGGGCGCCGCGTTCGCGCGCCAGCCGCTGCTGTCCCCGCACAACATGTACCTGCTCGTGCTGAGCGAGCAGGGCCTGGTGGGGCTGCTCGCCCTGGCGGGCAGCTGGGTGGCGCTGCTCGTCGGCGCGCTGCGGCGGCAGCGGCTCGGCGCGGACTGCGCGCTCGTCGCGACGGGCCTGCTCGTCTGGCAGCTCATCGACTTCTTCTACGCGGACATCGGCGGCCCCTCGACGGTGCTGATGTCCGTCGTGTTCGGTCTGGCGGCCTGGTGGTCGCTGGCGGAGGTGAGGCGTGCGTGACCCGTGGGCCGGGGAACCGGAGCCCACGGACGCGCCGTGGGCCGACGGTCCGCCCCCCTCGCCCCGGCCGCCCTGCGGCACCCCGCTGACCGACCCCTGGCCGATCTCGCCTCCGGGCCCCACGGACTCCCCGTGGCCCCCGGGGGCCACG
>NZ_MWIG01001154.1:0-164 GCF_002156145.1 Streptomyces sp. NRRL B-24572
GGCGCCGATCCCCAGGAGCACGCTGAGCAGGATCATCAGGAAGAACAGGGTGGTGCGCTTCCCGATGGTGTCCGGGTTCCCGACGGCCGGTGGGGTCGCCGGGTACTTGAGGAACGGCACCAGATAGACGGTGGTGAACGCGCCGGCCGCGGTGAGCGCCGCCG
>NZ_MWIG01001154.1:200-706 GCF_002156145.1 Streptomyces sp. NRRL B-24572
CCGTACCGCCACCGTGGCCGGCGTGTGCCCCGTGGGCGGCCGGGGCCTCCTGGGCGGCCTTGGCCTCCTCCACGGCGATCGCGCTGTTCACGGGCGGTTCACCCACCACGTAGGACACGGCGAAGGCGAAAAGCCCGGCGATCAGGCCCGCGAGCATGCCGCGGACCAGTAGGGTCCTCACAGTCGAGGCGTGCATGTGCGAGTCGCCCCTCAGTGGCAGGGGAAACCGAGCAGGTGACGCCCGTCGTGCACCCACTCGTGCACGTCGGAGCCGGCGAACAGGGAGGTGGCGCCCTGCTCGGCACCCACGNNGCGAGGAGCCCGACGAAGAAGGCCCAGGGCAGTACGGCGCGCACGGGCAGCGGAGCGGGTACGGCGACGGACGGGGTGGAAACAGCAGCGGAGACGACGGCCTCGGCCATGATGGAACCTCCTGTGGGAACTCGCGTCCCAGACGGTGGTGCAGGACGACGGTCCACGGGTCTGACTCACCGTGATGTGCCCCT
>NZ_MWIG01001155.1:0-889 GCF_002156145.1 Streptomyces sp. NRRL B-24572
TACAGGGCGCCGTACAGCAGCGGCAGCAGCAGGATCGCGACGAGCGCGGCGCGCGGCAGCTTTCCCCTGCCGAAGCGCTTCAGCTCAAGCGCGGCCAGTTTCGGCGAGCGCATCGGCCGCCCCCTCCTCGGTCGTGGCGTCGGTGGTGTCGTCGGCGGCCGTCTCCCCGACGGCGGCCGTGGTGTCTTCGGCGGTGCCGTCCTCGGCACCGGTTCCGGCGGGGTCGGTCTTCGCGGCGCCGGTCCCGGCGGCGCCGGTCTCCGCGGGGGCGGTCTCAGCGGGATCGGCCTTCGTGAGGCCGGTCTTCGTGAGACCGGTCTTCGCGGAGTCGGTCTTCGCGGTGTCGGCCGGGGTCTCGGGGGCGGTGTCCGCTGTGGTCCCGCCTTCGAGCGTCGTGATGCGCAGGGCGTCCTCGGGGGCCTCGCTGCAGACGGCGAGGACCGTCGTCCCGGACGCGGCCAGGGAGCGCAGCAGCGCCCAGGCCTCGGCGCGGTCGGCGTCCGAGAGCTTCAGGTCCGTGTCGTCCACGGCGAGCAGCCGGGGGCGCCCGATCAGGGCGAGGGCGATCGAGAGCCGGAGGGCCTCGAGGCGCTCCAGGTCCCGCACGGAGGTCCGCTCGCCCTTCGGCAGGGCGTCGAGGTCCAGGCCCGCGGCCGCCACGGCCTCGTCGATCCGGGCCCGGGCCGTCGCCGCGCGCTCGGCGGGGCGCCGCAGGAGCGCCCGTACGGAACCGTCGAAGCGGCGCTGGAGCAGGGCCCGCTCGCGCAGGTGCTCGGCGACCGTGAAGGCGGGGTCGAGCTCGCTGACGCCCGGGACCTGACCGAGCGCGCTGATCCGGCGCACGGCGGCCATCTTGCGGGGCAGCGGGAGGCCGCCGTGCGCCGGATCA
>NZ_MWIG01001156.1:0-335 GCF_002156145.1 Streptomyces sp. NRRL B-24572
CCCACGGCCCGCTTCCCGTTCCCCAGGTACGAGACGGCGGCCTCCCGCGAAGGGAACGGCACCGGCCAGGCCCGCAGCCAGCCCCCGATCTGCTCCGGAAGACCGGGCTCGGCACCGCCGGGCCCGGCCTCGACGAGGACGAGGGCGCGCGGCAGACCGGGGTGGGCGGCGGCGGTGAGGAGGGCGGTGTGCCCGCCGAGCGACTGCCCGACCAACAGGGGCCGTACGAGACCGAGTTCCTCGACGACGGCGACGACGTCGGCGACGTACGCGGCACGCGACACGTCCGCCGGATGCCGCTCGCCGGCACCGTGCCCGCGCTGGTCGAGGGCGAC
>NZ_MWIG01001156.1:340-1273 GCF_002156145.1 Streptomyces sp. NRRL B-24572
CCGGCGAGCCCGTGGAGGAGGAGGGCGTCGGGCCCGGAACCGCCCCAGTCGCGACAGGAGAGCCGTACCCCGTCACGTACGACGACGCGCTCGGTCCAGGAAGCCCGGGAAACCCCGGAAGGGCCGGAAGCCCCGGAAGAACCGGAAGAGTCGGAAGAGCCGAGAGAGAAGGTCACCACCCCATCCTCCCCCCCTCGAACCTCACGGGTGAAGGAGCTGATCGGCGACGGCGGTACGGGCGTAGAGGACGGAGCGGCCGCTGCGGTGGGCGGTGACGAGGCCGGCGTTCCGGAGGGCGATGAGGTGCTGGGAGACGCCGGCGGCGGACATGCCGCAGTGCGTGGCGAGCTGGGTGGTGGAGGCGGGGGTGTCGAGCTCGGTGAGGAGCAGGGTGCGGGAGCGGCCGAGGACGGCGGCGACGGCGTCGGTGGCGGCGGTGGCACGAGGCTCCCAGACGCTTCCGAACCCCCGCGCCGGATAGGCGAGTTGAGGAGGATCGGGGTGAACGGACCGGGTGAGGACCCGGGGCCAGGCGAAGACGGAGGGGATGAGCAGCAGCCCGGATCCGGCCTGGTCGCGGGTGAGCGCGCAGTGCCGCCGTACGAGCCGCAGGGTGCCGTCGTCCCACCGTACGGTCTCGTGGAGTTCGCTCAGGACCCGCGCCGAACCGTGCTCGGCGACCTGCCGCGCCCGGTGGAAGACGTCGGCCTCCAGGACCTTCTGGATGCGGGCCCAGTAGGGGGCGAGGGCGAGCTCCCAGTACATCTCGATCTCGTCGGCGACCTTGGGGAGGACGGCCGGGGGATCCTCGCGCAGAGACCGGAGCCGAGCCGGGTCGACGCCCTTCCTCTCCAAGGAGTCGAGATCGTCGATCACGTCGATGGCGCGGGAGCGACGCAGGGCTTCGAGCTCGGCGTCGAGGGTGGGGAAGGG
>NZ_MWIG01001157.1:0-577 GCF_002156145.1 Streptomyces sp. NRRL B-24572
TGAGGCCGCCGGCGGCGAGGCCCTTGGTCCAGCGGGACCGGGGGCGCAGTTTCCGGAGCGGGGACGCCCGGTGGGCTCCCTTGCCGGTGGACGTCCGTTGCTCCGGCACCGTAGGGCCCCCGGCAGCGCTCCCCTCCATGAGCATCGCTTCCATGGCGGCGACGAGCTGGGCTCGCTGCACCACCTTGACCTCGGGGTCGAGCTGTGGCTTGGGCAGCTCTCCGAGGCCNNCGGTTCCGCCGGGGCCTCGGGCTGCTCGGCCGCCGCGTCAGCGGACGCCCGGTCCTCCAGGGCCTGGGCGAAGGCGTTCGCCCGCCGGTGCGCCGATACGTTCGCGATCACTGGCGGCACCTCCTCTCGTCATGACGGTCGACTCCCCGGGGTGTCCGGAAGGTTGCACACCTTGAGCACATCCACACGAAAGAGTGAGTGGCTGTGGACATGGCGTGACCACAGGGAGCCTGCATCCCGCACAACGAGCGGCGCGGCACTTGGGTTACGCGCGAAAGATGATCGGACCAGTGCGTCATCGAGTCGTCACCGACTGTGAGTTGGGCGGGGGTCGTGGGGATGTAGG
>NZ_MWIG01001158.1:0-526 GCF_002156145.1 Streptomyces sp. NRRL B-24572
CCTGCCCCGCCGCCGCCCAACTCGACGGCCAGCTCGGCGGCGCGCGGCAGGCCTTCGAGTTCCTGCTCGGCCGCCACCTGGACGCCAACCCGCGCCAGTACACCCTCACCCCGCCCCCGCTCGCCGAGCTCATGGCGGACCTCGCCGCCGCCGCGGCCACCGACGGCCGCCCCCTCGCCACCGTCCTCGACCCGGCCTCCGGCACCGGCGGCCTGCTGCGCGCCGTCCCGCACCCCACCGCGCTGTACGCCCAGGACACCGACCCCGACCTGGCCGCCCTCACCGCCCTGCGCCTCGCCCTCCACGGCGACGCCGACATCCGCTGCGCCACCGCCGACACCCTCCGCGCCGACGCCTTCCCCGATCTGGCCGCCGACGCGGTCCTGTGCCACCCCCCGTTCAACGAACGGACCTGGGGCCACGACGAGCTCGCCTACGACCCGCGCTGGGAGTACGGCTTCCCGGCCCGTACGGAATCCGAGCTGGCCTGGGTGCAGCACGCCCTCGCCCGGCTCCGCGACGGCGG
>NZ_MWIG01001159.1:0-619 GCF_002156145.1 Streptomyces sp. NRRL B-24572
GGCCGAGCAACTCGGACACGGGGCTGACACGGAGGCTCGCCGGGCGGTCCTGGCCGCCGTCCGCAGCAGGTACCCGGCGTCGGCGCCTGCACGTGTTGGCCTCGGTCGTCGACAGGCCCGCAATGCACCAGGACCGCGGCTCGGCATCAGCGAGCGAGGGCGCACCGACCCGGCATGCCTGCGGGCTCCGGCGGCATCCTGGCGCGCCCCGCCGGCGGTGGAGGCCACGGCCGATTCTGCTGTTCGATTCCTCCCACGCCTGCGCATATTCCGGCACCTCTGCTGGATGCACCCGTCAGGACCCAGCGGAGGCTTGGCCAGGCTCCCACGTCTTCAGAGGGCGGGCGCCGTGGCGCCCCGTCCGTTGCCGCCCAACCCGGAAGGTTGCAACTCCCTGCATACAGACGCAACGGTCACGACGGAAGCGCCTCGGCGGCCGGATCCGGGATCGGGCGACTGGCAGACGGAGGCCGTCGACTCCGGTCCTCAGCCAGCGAGGACGCGGACCGCCGCTCGAGCCTTCCCTTGATCCAAGATTCGGACCATTCCCGGACCAGCCCACCCCAAGGGGCAGCGCGTGTCACCGTTGCCGCTGGTCAGCCTACTGATCTTTTCGTTA
>NZ_MWIG01000116.1:0-17604 GCF_002156145.1 Streptomyces sp. NRRL B-24572
CGTACTGGTCGAGGCCACGCGCGACGAGTTCGTCGCCGCCGTCCAGCTCGGGCAGGAAGCCGGCGGCGTCCACGACGGTCACCATCGTGTCCAGGCGGGCCAGATCGCCGAGGGTGGCCCCGTCGTCGCGGGGGAAGGAGAACGTGGCGGCGACCGGCATGGGTTCGGAGATGCCGCTGGACTCGATGAGGAGGTAGTCGAAGCGGCCCTCGCGGGCGAGCCGGTCGACCTCCTCCAGCAGGTCGTCGCGCAGGGTGCAGCAGATGCACCCGTTGGTCATCTCGACCAGCCGTTCCTCGGTGCGGGACAGTGCGGCCTCGCCGCCGCGCACGAGTGCGGCGTCGATGTTGACCTCGCTCATGTCGTTGACGATGACCGCTACCCGCAGCCCTTCGCGATTGCCGAGGACGTGATTGAGCAGGGTGGTCTTCCCCGCCCCGAGAAACCCGGACAGCACGGTTACGGGAAGCCGGTCGGTGGGCGTCATGAGCGCTCAGCCCTCCGGCTGGATGAGGCCGCGCTCGTACGCCTTCACCAGGCGCTGCGGGACCTGGTGGACGACGCCGTCCACGGTGATCGGCACCAGCTGGGGCGTGGTCGCCTTCCACTGGGCGCGGCGGTGGCGGGTGTTGCTGCGGGACATCTTCCGCTTGGGGACGGCCATCGTGAGACTCCTTGGTCCGGTTCCTGACGCGCAGAGGCTATATGAAAATGGATGCCATTATCAATCTTGCTTCTTGTGGCTGAGGAGGGGGTCGGCCCCCTTGGCCCGGCTCGCGCGGCCCGGTGCAAGTTCGGCGTCGGCGACCGGGCCGGCATCACGTACATCGACTAGGACTTGTCCGGCCGATCATGTACGGAGCCAGATGACGAGGGTTGCGGCAGTCGCGGTCCCGAGGAAGACGTAGCCGCGCTTGTCGTAGCGGGTGGCTACTGCTCTGGCGTGCTTGAGCCGGTTGATCGCCCGCTCGACGGTGTTGCGTTCCTTGTACCGCTCTTCGTCGAAGCCGGGTGGCCGTCCGCCGCGTGACCCTTTCCGCAGGCGGGCGGCCTGACTGTCGGTCTTCTCCGGAATCGTGTGCCGGATGCTCCGGCGCCGCAGATACTCGCGGCATGGGCCGTTGCTGTAGGCCTTGTCGGCGGCGAGGCTGTCAGGCTTCTTGCGTGGCCTGCCCGGCCCGATGCGCGGGACTCGGATCTTCTCCAGCACGGGCTTGAACTGGGTGCAGTCCGCCCGCTGCCCTGGCGTGACGATCAGGGACAGCGGGCGGCAGCGGCCGTCCGCGCTCAGGTGGAGCTTGGTGGTGAACCCGCCGCGCGAGCGGCCCAGGCCTTCACCTCCTGCACCGCCTCCACCAGGCGGGCGGCGAGGCTCTGCCACGGTGTTTCGCCCTGGTGTTCTGCCGCTGCGTCCCCCTTTGAGGCGGGAGTCGGCGGTGGTTCTGTGCGGGCGCCGGCGGCGTGCTGATGTGCCCGCACGATGGTGGAGTCGATCGAGATGTCCCAGTCGATCTCCCCGGCCGCGTCGGCCTCGGCCTGGACTTGCTGGAGCAGGCGTTCCCAGGTTCCGTCGGCCGACCACAGGCGATGGCGTTCATAGACGGTCTTCCACGGGCCGAACCGTTCGGGCAGGTCACGCCACTGAACGCCGGTCCGCACCCGGTGCAGAATCCCGTCGATCACCTGCCGGTGATCCCGCCACCTGCCACAACGCCTGTTGCTGACCGGCAGGAACGGCCGCAGCCGTTCCCACTCGGCATCCGTCAGATCTCCCCGCCCCATGTCCACATCAACGACACAACGGCGGAGTAGTCACATGATCGGCCGGCCAAGTTCAAGCCTCCTCGACGGTCCTCACCGAGCCAGCAGCCGAAGCAGTACCGGCACAGCAGCTCCGGGAGTATGCGTCAGGGAGAAAGCAGAATGGCATGGATGCGATGTCGACAGGATTCTGTGCCGACTGGGCGGAATGACCTTCAGCTGTGCTGGTCGCAGTCCTTTGCCATCAATGCCTTTGCCTGGCCGCTGTCGACAGGGATGAGCTGGACCTGATCGATCGAGTAGGCGAAGGTGTATCCGAGCGTGATCATATCACTCGAGATCGAAAGCGCGCCTGATCCCGGGTCGGTGCCCGTCGAATCAGAGCCGTTGACATCGTTCCAGAGCACGCTGGTCCGGCCGTCGTTGATTGTGCCGGTCGACAGGACCTGGTACTGCCCTTTGTCGGTTCTACCGTCTTTGACGATCGCGCGGTGTTTGATGTCGTCGAGGGCCATCGTGGTCAGCTTGCACCGCAGGTCGCCACCAGGGACGTCGATGTACGTGATCTCGCGACCGTCGATGGCTGCAATCTCCCCGCGGGCCCCATCGGTGATGGAGATGTAGGCACCGTCGAAGCTGGAGGCCTGGCTGCTGCTGGGGCCCTTCGAGGAAGGAGCGTCACTACTCGCGCCGCAGCCCGTGAGCATCAGTGCGCCCGGGGCCAGAGCCGCGATGGATGCGGCTATCCCGGCCCGCGTCACATATGTGGTCCTTGCGGAGTTCACAGTGTTCTGCCTTCGTTCGTTCTGGATGGTCGGCCGGCGTCAGCTCTGCGGTGGCTGGGGCGCCGGCAGCAGCACTGCCAGTACTGCTGGTTGCTGTATCAGAGGTACCACGCAAACAGCAGAATATCTGTCAGAGTCAGCCTTCATAGGCACCCTTGAGTGGTCGAAACTCAGTCGTCAGACGTCTTCGGGGAAGTTGTCGAGCCGCTGCGCCGTCAACGCCAGTGCGACCTCTGCCTGATTGAGCGCGTGCTCGCCGTCCCGGATTCGGTACTGCAGACACTGGACGGGCAAGGCATCCGCTTCCTGCAGCGTCAGGTCGCCGAGCTCACGCAGCTCCGTGTGCGCACCTTGCAGCTGCTCCTCATGATGCGCAGCCCGGACCCGGAGACGGGCGACCCGCTCCTTCCACCAGTTCACCCGCGCCTCGCGGTCGAGCGTGGTCTTCCCCTCCAGCCAGCACGCAGCTCAGCCTGGTCGACGTCATTCGGCAGCCCGGCGGCGAGGGGCCCATCAGGTTCCGGCATGTCGATGGGGGCGTGCGACAGCATCACTGCGGGAGTCGTCTCGAGCACGTAAGCGATCGCCACAAGATCGTCAACGGTCACGGGGTGAACACATCGCTCCATCTCAGCGAGGACGTCGGCAGAAATCGGGTGGTCGAGCATCAAGAGCACGTAGGCCAGCTCGTCGACGGTCAGCTCGCGCAGCTGGCGGTAGTGGGTGATGGCGTCGGACACAGCAAGGGACGTGGGAACCCTCGTCATCTGGCTCCGTACATGATCGGCCGGACAAGTCCTAGAAGGACACCGACCTGCTGCGCAAGTTCACCTCCGACCGCGGCAGGATCCGCAGCCGCCGCGTCACCCGCGTGACCGCCCAGCGGCAGCGCGCCCTCGCCACCGCCGTCAAGAACGCCCGGGAGACGGCCCTTCTGCCGTACACCGGTCGCTGACCATCGTCCACGCGATGTCGTTGCGGCGTCGTGGCTCTCGCTGTCGAAGCCGGGGTGGGCCGGCCGCCCTGGCTGTCGACGGCTCCGCGGTCGGTCGCACGCGTCGACGGTCTGGGCAGCCCGGCGAGCCCCCAGGGGTGCTCGGCGGCAGTCGGACCGGGCGACTTCCGGGCGGGCTGGGCGGTTTCCGTCGTGTCACGGCGGACGAAGAGCGAGGGGTGCGGCGTGGTCGAGGGCTCGGCGAGTACGGCGACGGCACCACCACCACGTCCCCCGGCCCGCACGGCGGCGAGGTCGGCGCGGGGCGGCAGTGCCGGGCGAGGACCGGCACGGTGAGCGAGACCCTGGTCGGGACCGCGGTGGTCGCGGTGCTCGCTGTTCCGGCGGCCGGTGCCGCCGGTATGTGAGTGCGCCTCGGTGCCGGTCGCGGGCAGCCTGATGCCCCGGGGTGCGGCTCCCGCGGTGGCCTTGACGTTCCTGCTCGCCGCGTCCGCCTTCAATCCGGTGGTGCTCGTCTCTAAAGGCCCAGGTCGAGGGCCACGCACGAGTAGAACTTCCATGAGTTCTCGGGGTTGTAAGCGGCACCGCCCGAGCCCGGATCGACTTCCGCTTCGGTGGTCATGTCCTCGAAGCGGATCCGCTCGGGGAGCTTGCCGAAGCGCGCGTGCCGTGCCGCGGCGGCGGCGTCCGTTGCGATCTCGTTGTTCATGAGCGTGCTCCACTTCGTTGCCGTGGATCGTGTCCTGCGGGTCGCCTCTGGCGAGTACGGTCAGCGTGCACGGGTATGCGTCACCTGTCAAGGTGGTGACGACTTGTCGAGGTGGCACATCTGTCTGGCTGCGCCGGTCATCTCGTGGTCGCCTGTCGCGGCCCGTACTGCTCCGAACGGCTTGCGGGCGTCGTGCTGCACGAAGGCGCTCTCGTCGCCGACCCGGAACACGGAATGGAGGCAGGCCGCATGGTGGAGGCGTTCGCGGCGATGTCGGACATCTCCGGTGACGAGCAGGCCGAAGCGGTCGCCAGGGGTGTGCCGCCCTCGCACTTCGCCGACTTCTGGTCCGACGGGGAGCGGTACGCGCCGTTCCGTGACGCCATTCGTGCCACGTACATCTCGGGCCTGGACGAACACCTCACCCCTGACGTCATCGACGACCGTGCCGCGCTCAAGGAGATGGCGATCCCGGCCTTGGTGATCGTGGGTCAGCCGGTGAAATCCGAGCATCACCGGCTTGACTGGTGACGCTCGGCGCTGCCATGATTTCGTCACCACCTCGACCGGTGACTCTTGGAGAGTCCGGCCGGGAGGTGTCCCAGGACCCTTTGACCCGGATGGGGAGCATCAGCCATGGCAGTCACCTACACCGCCGTTGTCGACGTCGACGGAGAGGGACGGAACGGCGGTCGCGTCCGCTCCTCCGACGGTCTGCTGGAGACCAGCCTCGGTCTCCCCAAGGAACTCGGCGGTGCCGGCACCGCGACCAACCCCGAGCAGCTCCTGGCCGCAGGATGGGCCGCCTGCTTCCTCGGCGCGCTGCGCCGCGCCGCGACCCTGCGCAAGATCCGGCTGACCAGCACCTCCATCACCGCCGAGATCACCCTCACCCACGGCGACGACGACACGTTCTCCCTCTCCGCGGTCCTCAGCCCCGTCCTCGGCGGCGTGGACCAGCAGACCGCGCAGATGCTCGCGCAGGCCGCCCACCAGATCTGCCCGTACTCCAAGGCCATGCGCGACAACGTCCCCGTGATCATCAACGCCGGCGCCGCCTGACCTCCCCCTCCCGAGACCGCGGGTCCCGTGGTCCCCCTCGAGGGACCCGCACTCTCGTGCACACCCGTCCCACCCACCGGAGAGCGAGGGCAGGCACATGGCCTCCATCACGCACACACTCACGGACGGCCACCGTCGCCGCACCCCCGGCCGTACCTCCGCGGTTGCCGGTGAGCGGTCGTCCCGGAGCACGGCAAGCGCCGAGGGGCGCGCATGGCCCACCGACACGCAGGTGTGGGGCTGGGCGCAGAACGCGATGCTCGGCGGGTACGGCCCGTCCGCCCCCAGCTTCCTCTGAACAGCGAACAGTACGAGAACCGAATGCCGAATCAGATGTTCGAACCAGCGAAAGCGAGAGCACTGCCGTGGACATGAAGCTCGAAGTCGTCGTTCAGGAGGTCACCGAGCGCGCACCCGGCCGCTGAGCCCTGGTCCCGGCACGGCCGACCTCCCCCACCGAGCCAGGACCGTCGCACACCCGTCGGCCACACGCCCGTACCGCTGACCCCGCCGTACGACCGGAGGACCTGTGACCACCGAGAACATCCGCACCTACGACGTCATGGCGATCGGCGCCGGACCGGTCGGCGAGAACGTCGCGGCCGGCATCGAGCACCTGAGGCCCCGGACCAGCCGGGAGGCGACCAGCGCCGAGCAGCCGCCCGGGCGCCTGGCGGTCGTCGGCGCCGGTGTGGTCGGTGTCGAGACGGCCGCGGCCCGGCAGGCGTCGGGCAGCCGGGTGACCCTGCCGGCCCGTGGGAGAGGGCTGTTGCCCCGCATGGAGCCCTTCGCGGGAGAACTGGTCACCGAGCGATTGCGCGGAGCCGGTGCGGACGTGTGCTTCGACGTCTCGGTCCTCACCGCGGCGCGAGCACCCGACGGGGAGGTCCGGATCGCCCCGTCGGACGGCGATGAAGCCGTCGTGGACGAGATCCTGTCCGCCACCGGCCGTGCTCCGCGTACGGAGGACGTCGGGCTCGAGACCGTGGGACTGGCGCCGGGCCACTGGATGGACACCGACGACAGCCTGACGGCCGCCGCCGTGCCGGGGGGAGTGGCTGTACGCCGTCGGCGACGTCAACCGCCGGGCACTCTTCACCCACCAGGGCAAGTACCAGGCCCGCATCGCGGGCGCAGTGAGCGGCGGGATCCGTGAAGTGCCGCTGCTGTTCGGCGGCATGACGCAGACGTCGTCCGACCGGCACGCCGGACGGACGCGGTCCTTCGGGCGAGCGGAAGTCTCAGCCGGCCGGATCGATGACGGTGTACATGACGGAACGCTGCTGCTTGTGGCGCTGGACGCGCCCCTTGGCGACCAGGGCCTCGAGAGTGTTCCGTACCACCTGCGGGGTCGGGTTGCGGTCCGGGTGCTTCGTGAGGAGTTCGTCCCGCAGCTCCTTCGCCAGGCGCGGCTCGTCGTACTTGCCGAGCAGCTCCAGCAGAAGGTCGCCGAGCAGTGGCCGGCGCGATGTGCCCTTCGCACCCGATGCGGACGTGCCACCCGCCGGAGCGGTCCTGGCCGGAGTCGCGCGTCGCGCGGCCGCACCGGCGGACGCTCGCCTTCCCTTGGTGACCACCGGCTCATCCTGCTGCTGTTCGGGCAGCCGGGACGGGTCGGAGAAGCCCTCGTACTTCTGGGCGAGAGCCAGGATGTCCGTCAGGAGGGCCTCCTCCTGCTTCAACACCGCGATCCGCTTGGCCAGCTCCTGCTGCAGACGGCGGTTCTCTTCCAGGTCCGAGGTGGCTTGGTCCACCAACCGGGTGGCGGTCGACTGGTTGGTCACAACGCTTTCACTCCCTCGATATGAACGGTGCTGCGCATGGTACTCATCGCCCAGGCGCCCTGCGCAGACAAGCGTCGACGCCAGACCGTACGCCCGGCATGCCCACCTTTCACGATAAACACCGGAAACCGTCCGACGCACATGTTCCACCGGCGGTCAGGCGTGGGTTGCGGCGCGATGCGCGTCTCACATGTATCTCTACACTGACTCGCAAGTGTCTTCCGTGGGATGTGTGCTGTCGGCTGGATCGAGAGAACCAGGATGGTCCAGAACGCAATGGCTGCGCCCCTCACGGCTATGTCCCGGTCGGATCTGCTCCGCACGATCATGAGGGAACACCGGGACGGTCTCGTCTCGTACGCCGAGAAGATGCTGGGTGACCACGGGCTCGCCGAGGACATCGTGCAGGAGACCATCATCCGGGCCTGGCGGAACAGTGACCGCTTGCTCGGGACGGAGGGGTCCGTCCGGGGCTGGCTCTTCACGGTCACCCGGCACCTGGTCATCGACTGGGTGCGCAAGCCCCACGCGCGGAGAGAGGTCGTCGGGGTCACCTACAGCGATCCCGTCTCGAACATCGACGGTGTCGAGGCGGTGCACGACGCCCTGGTGGTCAGACCGCTGCTGCGTGGGCTGTCTCCCGAGCACCGTGCCGTCCTGGTCCACATATATCTGTGCGACCGCAGCATCAAGGAGACCGCCGGCATCCTCGGAGTGCCGACGGGCACCGTCAAGAGCCGTCATCACCACGCCCTGCGCAGGCTGCGCGCGATCGTGGAGCCCGAGGAGGCCTGAGAGGTCACCACCGCGGCGCGGCCTGACGTACCTCTCCAAGGCGACGAGGTCGGAGCTGTCGGAACGTCCCCGCCCGGTGTCAGTGCGCTGCCGCGGTCTTCTTGCGGGCTCGGTACGCGGCCGCCTTGGACTTGTTGCCGCAGGACTCCATGCCGCACCACTGGCGCCGCATGCCCCGGGAGCGGTCGATGTAGACGCGCGTGCACTCGGGGTTGCCGCACTCCTTCAGTAGGGGGACGTCCGGGCCGCTGAGCAGCTCGACGGCCTGCCGGGCGACGGTGGCCAGGGCCTGCTCCGGGGTCGCGTCGGTGTGCCGGCCCGCCAGGGTGAGCTGCGGCGTCACAGGGATCTTGCGCGCGGCACCGTTGAGCACGGCGAGTGCTTCGCGGTCGAACTCCTCACCGAGGCGACGGTCGGTGACGAGCTGGTACAGGGCCTCGCGCACCGTGACCGCCTCCCGGACATCGTCCTCGGTACCGGGCGTGATCGTATCCACGAGCCCGGACTCCAGGTACCAGGCGTTCAGCCGATCCGGGGTCACGAACATCTCGAACCGGGTCGAGCGCCGGGCTCGGAGGGTGGCCGCGAAGTCGAGCGCCGGGTGTCCGCAGACGAAGACATGATCAAGATTCACGTCACCATCTTGACAGGTGATTCGGCGGGAACGCAAGGATTCGTCACCGGTCCGGACGGTGCTGCTGGTCAGGGGCGCGGCGGAGAGCCGGAGCCCACCTCGCGGATGTCAGCATCAGGACCGGGTCGGGGCCGCCTCCCGTCGTCGGTCGTGTCCCGGTTCCAGCCGCACCTCACGGCCCTGCCAGCGCCGCCGCAGCCAGCGGTCGTGGCTGGCGACCACGATCGCACCCGGCCCTCCGCCCAGTGCCTCCCCCAGTTCGTCGCACAGGCGGGGGGAGAGATGGTTGGTCGGCTCGTCGAGCAGCAGCAGTTGCGGTGGGCGGGCCACGAGCAGCGCCAGCGCGAGACGGCGACGCTGCCCCACGGACAGTCGGCCGACCGGCTTGTCCAGGTCCGCTTCGTGCAGCAGGCCGAGCGAGACGAGCGGCACCCGCTCCGCCCGCGCCGGACCCAGCGAAAGCTCGTAGGTGTCGCGGACGGTGCGCTCGGGCCGCTCGAAGCCGGTGTCCTGGGTGAGCAGCCCCACGGTCAGGCCGCGCCGCCTCCGTACCTCTCCCTCGGCCGCGAGTCGCCCGGCGAGCACGGTGAGCAGCGTCGACTTGCCCGCCCCGTTGCCGCCCGTGACCAGCAGCCGGTCGGTCGCCGCCACCTCCAGGTCGTCCAGCGTGAGCCGCCCGGGCACCCGCACACCGCGCAGGGCCACCAGCGGCTGCGGGCTCTCCTCCGCCCGCGCCGCCAGCTCCCCGGCGACGAACCGCAGAGGGCGCGGCGGTTCGGCGACCCGCGTGCGCTCCAGCTCCTCGAGCCGCCGGGTGGCGTTGCGCACCCGGCGCGAGATCGAGTTCTGGACGCGGCCGGCCCGGTGGCCGTAGCCCATCTTCTCGTTGTCGGTGCGGCCGCGGTCGGGGGCGACCCGGTGTGCGGTCACGCCCGCCGCCTCGCGCAGCTCGTCCAGCTCCTGCTGCTCCTCGGCGTACCGCCGCTCCCAGCGCTCGCGCTCGGCGTTCTTCTGGGACAGGTAGGAGCTGTAGTCGCCGCCATAGTGGACCGGCCCGTCCACCGCCGGGTCGAGGTCGATCAGGTCGGTGCAGACGGCGTCGAGGAACGCCCGGTCGTGGCTGGCCACCACCACGGCTCCGGGGAGGCCGCGGACCTGCTCCTCGAGGAAGGCGGCGGCGCCGTCGTCGAGGTGGTTGGTCGGCTCGTCGAGGAGCAGCGCCGACGGCCGCCGTACGAGCAGCGCGGCCAGGGCCAGTCGGCCGCGCTGCCCACCGGAGAGCGACGCGAGCGGCCGGTCGTGCCCGACCCGGCCGAGGCCCAGGCCGTCGAGGACCAGGGCGGCACGGCGGTCGGCGTCCCAGGACTCCCGGTCCTGGGCCTGCTCCAGGCGTCTGCCGTACGTCTCCAGGAGCTCCTGATGGCCGGGGCCGCCCTCCGGGACTCGGGCGAGTTCCTCGCCGAGCCGGTCCAGCTCCGTGAGGTCCTCACGGGCTTCGCGGAGCGCCTCGTCGAGTACCGAGGCGATGGTCGAGCCGGCGTCGAACGGCATCTCCTGGTGGAGGAAGCCGAGGTCGCCGGGGCGCGTGACACGTCCTGAGTCGGGTTCGTCGACGCCGGCGAGCACCCGCAGCAGGGTGGACTTGCCGACGCCGTTCTCTCCGATCAGGCCGATGCGATGGCTGGGGGCGGCGGTCAGGGAGAGGCCGTCGAGGACTCGGCGGCCGCCGAGGTCGCGGACGAGGTCGCGGGCGAGCAGAGCAGGCTGGGGCATGGGTGTCCGTCCGATGTGAGCGGTGGTCGGCCCGCCGGGCGTACGGCCTCGGGCGCGGGCCATGTCACGCATCGACCGCTCACACCACGGGGGCTCCCGTCTCCTTGAGTGCTCCGTCCGCCAGCCGCAGCCAGCGGTCGACCCCGATCTCGGCGAGGAACCGCTCGTCGTGACTGATCACCATGAAGGCGCCCTGGTACGAGTTGAGCGCGCTCTCCAGCTGGCCCGCGCTGACCAGGTCGAGGTTGTTGGTCGGCTCGTCGAGCAGCAGCAGGTGGGGCGCCGGTTCGGCGCACAGTACACAGGCCAGGGTCGCGCGCAGCCGTTCGCCGCCGGACAGCACCCCGACCGGCAGGTGCGCCCGCGGGCCCCGGAAGAGGAAGCGGGCGAGCAGGTTCATCCGTTCCGCCTCCGGCCGTTCGGGGGCGAACTCGGCGAAGTTCTCCGCCACCGTGAGGTCCAGGTCGAGCAGGTCCAGGCGCTGCGACAGATAGGCGATCCGGCCGTCGCCGCGCTTGATCTCCCCGCCGTCGGGGGTGAGTTCGCCGGTGATCATCCGCATCAGGGTGGTCTTCCCGGCGCCGTTGGGGCCGGTCAGCGCGATGCGCTCCGGGCCCCGGACGGTCAGGTCGATGCCGCCCGCGGCGAAGACGTCCTCGCCGCCGAGTCGTACCTGCATGCCCTCGCCGAGGAACAGGTTGCGGCCGGCGGGCACCCGGGTGTCGGGAAGTTCCAGGGTGAGGCGCTGTTCCTCGCGCAGCGCGCGCCCGGCCTCGTCGAGGCGGGCCTTGGCCTCGCTCACCCGGGAGGCGTGCATCTGCCCGGCCCGGCCCGCGGATTCCTGTGCGCCGCGCTTCATGGTGCCGGCGAAGATACGGGGCAGACCGGCGTTCTTGAGGTTCTTGGCGGCGTTGCTCGCCCGGCGGTCGGCGCGTTCACGAGCCTGCTGGAGCTCCCGCTTCTCCCGCTTGAGTTCTTGTGCGGCGTTGCGGACGTTCTTCTCGGCGACCTCCTGTTCGGCGCGGACGGCTTCCTCGTACTCGGTGAAGTTGCCCCCGTACAGGCGCAGTTCGTCGCTGCCGAGCTCGGCGATGCGTTCCATGCGGTCGAGCAGGGCGCGGTCGTGGCTGACCAGGAGCAGGCAGCCGTTGAAGTCCGAAAGGACGTCGTAGAGCTTGCGCCGGGCCTCCAGGTCGAGGTTGTTGGTGGGTTCGTCGAGCAGCAGGACGTCGGGGCGCTTGAGCAGCTGTGCGGCGAGGCCGAGGGAGACGACCTGGCCGCCGCTGAGCGTGCTCAGACTGCGGTCCAGGGCGAGGTCGGCCAGGCCCAGGCGGTCGAGCTGGGCGCGGGTGCGCTCCTCGATGTCCCAGTCGTCGCCGATGGTGGTGAAGTGCCGCTCGTCGACGTCGCCGGACTCGACGGCGTCCAGGGCGCGGATCACGTCGGCGATGCCGAGCACCTCGGCGACGGTGAGGTGCGCGGTCAGGGGCAGGCTCTGCGGGAGGTAGCCGAGCGTGCCATCGACGTGCACCGAGCCGGTGGCGGGCTTGAGTTCGCCGGCGATCAGCTTGAGCAGGGTGGATTTGCCGGAGCCGTTGGGGGCGACGAGGCCCGTACGACCAGGGGTCACGCTGAAGGACAGGTCGTGGAAGACCGGGGTGTCGTCGGGCCAGGCGAAGGAGAGGTTCGAGCAGATGACGGCGGCGTCGGACATGAAGAGACCTCGGAGGTACTGAGGGCGGAGCATGGTTCTCTGCCCTGGGCAGACATGGGGAAAAGGGGTACGACGAAACGAACCACCTCGGCAGCGCTCCTCGGCGCCGACCGGTGGCCGTCAGATCCGGATCTCACCCGGAGATGTCGTCGTCACCCACCACGTCTGCTGACTCCTCGATAAACGATCTATGTCACGCACCAGCCTAGCAGTTCGTCCTGCCGTAACACGGCTGTCAACGCGTGTGGGTGTCGGGTGCCGTTGACAGTCGGTGGGGCACATGCCACGATCGTCACCGGTTGAACCGGTGACGCTGTCGAGAATCCGGCAACGTTCACACGTGTCGACCTGTCGGCTGCGACACACCTCTCCGGGAACGTCATCACGTTAAGGAGCACAGCGACCATGGCACGAAAACCGAAGCCGGAGGCCGGGGGAGGAGCGCCGATGGGGCGGCGGGCGATGCTGGGCATGCTCGGCGCGGGCGCCGCGTCCCTGGCCCTCGCACCCCCTCTCCAGCGCGGCTGGGAGAGGTTCCTCGGCGCCGCCTCCCAGGCCGACTCGACCGGACTCACCGGATTGCTGCCCAATCCGGGCGGCTTCCGGTACTACAGCATCGTCGGATCGGTGCCGCGCAAGGACGAGACCGACTATGCGCTCACGGTCGACGGTCTGGTGGACAAGCCGAAGACCTACACCCTCGCCGACCTGCGGGCGATGCCGCAGACCCGGGTCGTCGCCGACGTGCTGTGCACGGACGGATGGCGCGTGGACGACACGCCCTTCGAGGGAGTGAAGCTGGCGGACATCCTGGACGCCTCGGGGGTGCGCTCCTCGGGTGCGGCGGTCCGCTTCACCTGTTTCGACGGGGCCTACACCGAGAGCCTCACCCTGGAGCAGGCCCGCCGATCCGACGTTCTGGTGGCGCTGAACATGCAGGACGAACCCCTTACCCATGAGCACGGCGGGCCGGTCCGTCTCTACGTGGCGCCCATGTATTTCTACAAATCGGCCAAGTGGCTCTCGGGCATCTCGGTCACCGACCAGGTCGTTCCCGGCTTCTGGGAGGAACGCGGTTATGCGATCGACGGCTGGCTCGACGGCGCGGACCGGCACAGTGACACAGCCTGATCCCTCCGGCCGTGTCCGCCGCTTCAGCACCGCCGAACGCATGGTCCACCGCGCCACCGGATACCTGATGCTGGTGTGCCTGGTCACCGCCGCTTGTCTCTACCTCGGACCGCTCGCCCAGCTCGTCGGGCGACGGCACCTGATGGTCTTCCTCCACGAATGGTCAGGCATCTCGCTGCCGCTGCCCTTCCTGCTGGGGCTGTTCTCGGCCGGGTTCCGCGCGGATCTGCGCAGGCTGAACCGGTCCGCGCCGTACGATCGGCAGTGGCTGGCGGCCGTCCGCAGGCGTCGGACCTCGCTGGAGGCGCGGCCGGCAGGCAAGTTCAACGCGGGGCAGAAGCTCTACGCGGGCTGGATCGCGGGTGCCGTCCTGGTGATGCTGTTCACCGGACTGCTGATGTGGTTCATGGGGTTGTTGCCCTTCGTCTCCCGCACCAGCGCGATCTTCGTCCACGACCTTGTGGCCTGGGCGATCGCCTTCGTCGTCATCGGGCACATGCGCAGGGCCCTGGGGGACCCGGAGTCGCGGCTCGGGATGCGTACCGGGTACGTCAGCCGGTCCTGGGCCGAGGAGCACCACTCCCAGTGGCTGAGGGAGGAACGTGAGGAGAGCGCGGCCGGCGGAGGCGGCGGGGAACTGCCGGCGGCGCTGCACCGAGCCGTGGACCGGGCTGCCCCGGGCCCCGTCGAATGACCTAACACATCCCGCATGCGCAAGGGGCGAAGGGCCGTGGAGGTGAACCGTCAACTGACTGTTTCCCGGGGCCCGACGCGCCCGCAGAGTAGTAACAGGACGGCGGCGCAACGAAATTGAAGCGCATCCTCCTCCGTACACATGTGTCGCCACGCGACCGAGTACACACCTACTTCTTGGATGGAACCCATGAGACGACGATTTCTGATCGCCCTCGCGGCCGGTGTGCCGCTTGCCACGGCCGTGTACCTGCCGACCGCTTCGGCGGGAGCCCAGACCTCTGCCGCGTCCACGCCGCTCGACTGCGGCACCGTGCCGGTGAAGGCACCGGAAGGCACCGAGGTGGAGTCCGTGACGGCGGTCCGCCAGGACGGCGGCACCATCAAGGGCACCGGGATCCTCCAGGGCGAGGTCACCGGCGTTCCGGCCTTCTGCGAGGTGACCGTCACCCTCGCCCACCCGGGCGACGGCGACCACGCCAAGGTGACGACCTGGCTGCCCGAGCAGGGCTGGAACGGCCGCTTCCAGGCGATCGGAGGCGCCGCCTACCGCGCGAGCGACAACGGCGTCGGGCTCGGCACCGCGGTCAAGAACGGCTACGCCGTCACCACCACGGATGCGGGCGTAGGCGACGTCCTCGACATCGGCTGGGCCCTGAACGGCGAGGGCCGGATCAACAAGGCGCTCCTGGAGAACTTCGCCTCCCGCTCCCAGCACGAGGCAGCCGTCGTCGGCAAGGACGTCGTCGCCGCGATGTACGGCGAGCACGCCTCGTACGCCTACTTCACCGGCTGCTCCACCGGCGGACGCCAGGGCTACATGGAAGCCCAGCGCTATCCCGACGACTACGACGGCATCCTCGCCGACGCGCCCGCGATCAGCTGGGACGAGTACGAGGTCGCCACGCTGTGGCCGCAGGTCGTCATGAACAACGAGAAGACCTACCCGACCGGTTGTGAGCTGGAGGCCTTCACCAAGGCCGCCGTCAAGGCCTGTGACCCACTCGACGGAGCCGAGGACGGCCTGGTGAACGACGCCTCCCGCTGCGACTTCGACCCGCGCCGGCTGATCGGCACCAAGGTCGTGTGCGAAGGCAAGGAACTGGTCATCACCGCCGCCGACGCGGCCGTGGTCCGCAAGATCTGGGACGGCCCGCGCACCACGACCGGGAAGAAGCTGTGGCCCGGCGTCCCCGTCGGGGCCGACCTCAAGGGTCTGGCGGCCACCATGCCCGGCACCAACGGCACCCTCGAGGGCGTGCCCTTCCCCGTGCCTGCCCACTGGGTCTCCAGCTGGGTGAAGAAGGACCCGTCCTTCGACGTCTCGACGATCACCTACAGCCAGTTCACCGAACTGTTCCAGCAGTCCCGTGCCGAGTACGACGACATCATCGGCACGGACGACCCCGACCTGTCCGGCTTCCGTGCCTCCGGCGGCAAGCTGCTGACCTGGCACGGCGACGCCGACGAGTACATTCCGACCCAAGGCACCGTGAAGTACCGCAAGCAGGTCGAGCGGAAGATGGGCGGCGCCCGGAAGGTCGACGACTTCTACCGTCTCTTCATCGCCCCGAACACCAATCACTGCGGCCTGAACGGCCAGGACGGCTCGGCCGACGGCCTCGCCGCCCTGACCGCCTGGGTCGAGCACGGCAAGGCGCCCAAGACGCTGCCCGCCACGCTGATCGACGCCGATGGCGAGCGGGTCGCACGCAACCTGTGCCGCTACCCGCAGGTGTCCCGCTACAAGGGCTACGGGGACCTGAACGCGGCCTCGAGCTTCCGGTGCGTGTCCCCGTTTCGGCACTGATCGGGCCGACGCGGCCCCACTGACCCGAAAGACGCGGCCGACCCTGGTCTCGGGCGGGCCGTCCTTCGTCGTCGGCATCTGCTACGACGCCCCGTGAAACACGTTTCGACCCGCACCCCTCAGGGGTGCGGGTCGAAACGTGTTTCCGGATTGTGGCCTTCCTGTTTCCCGGAAGTCGATGGCCCCTTCCAGATGCGCGAGCAACGGCAGGAGGATGGTGGCCCGCATGCGGTGCGTGCGGTGCGTGTGATGAGAGCGCGGAGGGGAGCCGTGCAGGGCAGGGCGGGCGTGCGTGCCGGCGATCAGGAGCAGTAGGAGGCCGGTCGCGGCTACGACGGCGAGGCCGACGAACCGCTGGGTGACTCGGATCCAGTGCGTCCGGTACGCGACGAGCGTGACCCCGGGGCACCGCGAAGGTGCCCGGCATCGCCTGGACGACCAGGCCCGGCGCGATGGAGGTCGAGAGCGTGCTGGACAGCACGCCGAGGAAGATCCCCCTTCGCGCGCCGCCGGCCGCGGCCCCACCCGGCTCGCGCCGATACGCGCCGGCCGGGCCGACGCCACGGGCGGCGCCCCAGCGGGAGAAGACCGGGTTGCTGGTCTTCATGCCATCCCCCCTCGTCCGCCGCACACGCGGCCTGCCGCGGAGGGTTCGTCGACGGGTGTCCGCAAGACACGTGTGTGCCGAGGCCAGTTCATCGATCCGACGACGACAAGCCCCGTGCATCATCGCTCTGACAGGTGACGCATGGGCGAGGGCGAGTCCCGCCCGCTCGGACGGGACACCCGGTCGGTCATCCGGCCGACGTACCCGGCCCGTCGAGCAGGTCCATGAGGAAGGCGTCCCAGTTCAGGCCGTCCATCTCCGTCTCGGCTGCGACGATCCGATACGTGGCGTCCAGCCACTCCGTCAACGGCGCGGCGGGCACCTCGAACAGCGCCTCCACCTCCTCGGACTCCAGGAGCAGCCACGACGAGGGCCGCTCTCGGTCCAGAGTCGGCCACATCCGCACGTCGCCCGCCCCGCTCATGGACGTCACGCCCCGGTACAGGAGTTCACGGCCGATGTGCCAGATGAGACCGGGACCGCGTTCCGCCAGGAACTCGACCGTGATCACCGCGGCCATCTCCGGGTCGAAGTGAAACTTCGCCCGCATCGGCAGCCGGGTGAATTCGTCGGGCAACTGATCGATGCTCAGGAAGAGCGGCGGCAAGAGCTCGGGCGTGGAACGCGCTCGCAAGGGTGACTGGTCACGGTGCATGACGGGAGATTCCCTCCGTGGGGCGGGGACTGTGTCTCCCACTCTCCGCCGGGCGCCGAATCCGTGCATCGGTCAGTTGACGGTCGAAGATCCGCCGTACGGAGGGCAGTTGACGGTGTTGGCGTGTGTCATACGGACGGCGAAAGACGCGCCGTCAGTCAATTTGCCGCCCGCCCGTCAGTCGGCCCGCCCCATTCCATCGGCGTTCGTTCACGTGGTCGGGTGACCGGTGCGAGGGCCGGGCCGGTGTGTCACCTCAGACGCGAAGCCGCCGTTGAGGACGCGGCACCCTTGCGGGCGTGTGTTGACACAGGAGCCGTGTGAGCGTTCGGTCGTGACGAAGAGGCCGACGGCTCGCGCCGTCGGCCTCTTGGGTGACTCGACCTGCGGGAGGTCACTTGGCCTTGAGGGGGCAGGCGAAGGACTTGCGCAGCGAGGAAGGGGCGACGAGAGGGAGGAGGGCGGCGAGCATCTTGCCCTTGGTGGTGGTGGGCTGTCGGGTCAGTTCGATGTCGACGCGGGTGCCGTCGGCGTGGGGGGTGGTCTTGAAGACCCAGCCTCCGCCGGCTCCGAAGAGTTTGGAGTCGAGGGTGGTGATGGTGACGGTGTCGCCGTCGGGTTCCCATTGGTAGCGGGCGCGTTCCCAGGCGGCTGCGGTGCCTTCGGTGACCTCGGCCCAGGTGTCGCCGAGGTCGTGGACCTGGAAGTGCTCGGCGTCGATCGTGGGCCAGGCGTC
>NZ_MWIG01001160.1:0-1425 GCF_002156145.1 Streptomyces sp. NRRL B-24572
CCTTCCCCGCGCGCCCCGTGTCCTCGCCCTGCTCGCCCTGCTCGCCCTGCTCGTCCGCGCGCGGGTCCGGAGCCTCAGGAACGTGCGTACCGGGCCAGGAACAGGTCCACTCCCGAGCTGATCACCCGCGTCAGCTCCGCGTCGTCGATCTCCGCGTCGGGCGAGAAGGTACGGACGAGCTGCGGCACGCCCACCGTCGCCGCCACCAGCTGCTGCACGGCGAGCGCCGGGTCGGGCGCGTCGAGGACGCCGCGCGCGTTCAGCTCGGTGAAGGCCTCGATCAGCGGGCCGTTGTTCATGTCGTAGCTGACCCGGTACCAGAGCTGGCCGAGCTGCGGGAAGCGGTCGATCTCGCCGATGACCAGGCGCCGCAGCGACATGATGTCCGGGCGCAGCAGGATCCGCGCCCAGTCGGTGGTGAGCCGGACGAGCGCGGCCCGCAGGTCGGGGGCGTCGGCGATCGTCGAGTTGGAGGGCTCCAGATCGGCGTACGTCTTCGGCAGGACGCCGCCGATGACGGCGAGGAACAGACGCTCCTTGCTGCCGAAGTGCTTGTAGATCGTCGCCTTGGAGACGCCGGAACCACGGGTGATCGCGTCCATCGACGCCGCCGAGTACCCCTCCGCGAGGAACTCCGCGAGCGCCGCGTCGATGATCGCCCGGCGCTTGCGCGAGGCGGCGTCCGCCGGGTCCGGGATGATCGGGATGCCGTACTCGTCGATCGCGTCGGCGGCCTGCTGTGCGTCGGCTCCCATGGGTGGTCCTTAGCTGTGGTGGCGGGTCCGTCAGTATATGAACTGAACGGTTTGGTCTGCAAAGGCCGCGAGCGCCGGTCCGGCCGCCACGCCGATCAGGAACGCCAGGTTGAACAGGCCGATCGCGAGTCCGTGCCGGGCCGCCGGCAGGCTCCCGGTCGCGGCGCCCGTGAGCAGCCCCTGGCCGCCGGCCGTGACGAGCGCGCTGGTTCCCGAGCCGAGCAGGACGGCTGCCGGCCAGGGGGCCGTCACGGCGAGTGCGAGTGCCGCCGTCGAACCGAGCGCGAGGACGGCTTTGAGCCGGGCGGGGCCCAGCCTCGGCGCCGCCCGGACCAGCTGCCAGGACAGCAGCGCCCCCGCGAGCGCGGCGACGGACGCGACCGCCCCCGTCTCCACCGTGCCCCAGCCGGTGAGCGCGGCGACGCGGCGCGGAGCCGCGTACAGGAGGGCGAAGTTGACCGTGGCGAGCGCCAGCATGAGGGCGGCGGCGGCGAGGAAGCGGCGGTCGCGGAGGATGTCCAGGGGAAGGCCGCCGGGGGTACGGGGGACGGGCTGGTCCTGTGACGGATGCCCGCCCGTCAGGCGGAGCGCCGGGCGCAGCGAGAGCAGGCTCAGGAGCGGGAGGACCAGGGCCCCGCGCCAGCCGAACGCCCCCGCCACCGCCGCCCTC
>NZ_MWIG01001161.1:0-613 GCF_002156145.1 Streptomyces sp. NRRL B-24572
CCCCTCAAGGACCGCATCCCCGGCGGCACCGACGGCCGCCGCATGCTCCTCGTCACCTTCATCGACAAGTGCGGCACCGGACTCTGGTCCACGGCCATGGCCCTCTACTTCACCTACGTCACGGGCCTCGGCCTCGGCCAGGTCGGCCTCCTCATCGCCCTCTCCGGCGCCGCGGGCATCGCCGGCGCCCCCCTCGGTGGCCGCCTCGCCGACCGCTTCCCCCTCGTCCGCGTCATCATCTGCGCCCAACTCCTCCGCGCCGCCGCCCTCCTCGCCCTCCTCACCACCGACGACTACCTGCTGCTCGTCCTCTTCTCCGCCGCCGGTGCCCTCCCCGACCGCGCCACCAACGTCCTCACCAAGCTCTACGCGGCCCGCGTCGCCGGCCCCGACCGCGTCCGCTACCAGGCCATCAACCGCACCGCCTCCAACCTCGGCTGGACCCTCGGCGGCCTCGGCGCAGCCGCCGCGCTCGCCGTCGGCTCCACCACCGCCTTCCAACTCCTGCTCGTGGGCGACGCGCTGTCCTACCTCGTGATGGCAGCCCTCACCCTCCGCTGCGCCTCCAGCACGCCGACGGCCACTCCCCCGTCATCGCGGCCACGAACCCGGC
>NZ_MWIG01001162.1:0-661 GCF_002156145.1 Streptomyces sp. NRRL B-24572
ATGGACTCGTCCACCACGGCGCGGGTGCGGCTCGCGGCCGTGGTGGACGAGTCCATGGCGTGCCGGGCGGCCGGGCATCTGCGGAGCACCGGTGAGGAGGTCCGCTGGGAGGACGGGGACGTCGTCGCGCGGTCGGTGGACCGGCTGGGAGCAGTGGAGCTGACGGTCCGCCCCTTGGGGGCCGGGGCCGAGCCCGCGCTCGTACGGGAGGCGCTGCTCGACGGTCTGCGGCGCGAGGGGCTCGGGCTGCTGCGGTGGCGCCGGGAGGCCGGGGAGCTGCGCGAGCGGCTGGCCTTCCTCCACCGGGAGCTGGGGGAGCCGTGGCCGGACGTGTCGGACGGGGCGCTGGTCGACCGGGCCGGCGAATGGCTGGAGCCGGAGCTGTCGCGGGCGTCGCGCCGGGCCGATCTGGGGCGGATCGACGCCGGGGAGGCGCTGCGGCGGCTGCTGCCGTGGGCGTCGGGCGAGGCGGTGCGTCTCGACGAGCTGGCGCCGGAGCGGATCGAGGTCCCGAGCGGTTCGCGGATACGGGTCGAGTACGGGGGCGAGCGGCCGGTGCTCGCGGTGAAGCTCCAGGAGATGTTCGGCCTGGCCGAGACGCCCCGGGTGGCGGGGGTCCCGGTGCTCGTCCATCTCCTCTCCCCCGCGGGCCGGCCCGCGG
>NZ_MWIG01001163.1:0-539 GCF_002156145.1 Streptomyces sp. NRRL B-24572
CGCCGACCAGAACGGCGAGACCCTCGTCCCCACCCACTGCTGCTTCTGCGGCGTCCAGTGCGGCATGTACCTCCGCGTCGACCACCACGGCAAGGTCTTCGGCGTCGAACCCCGCAACCACGACATCAACCGCATGCGGCTCTGCCCCAAGGGCATCAACGCCTACCAGCAGGTCAACCACCCCGACCGGCTCACCGCCCCCCTCATGCGCCGCCATCGCGACGAGGAGTTCCGCGAGGTCAGCTGGGAGGAGGCCCTCGACCACACCGTCGCCGAGATCCGCCGCATCCAGGGCGAGTACGGCAACGACTCCTTCGGGCTCCTCGGCGGCGCCAGCCTCTTCTCGGAGAAGACCTACCTCGTCGGCAAGTTCGCCCGCGTCGCCCTCAAGTCCCGGCACGTCGACTACAACGGACGCCTCTGCATGGTCTCCGCCGCCGGAGCCAACAAGCTCTCCTTCGGCATCGACCGCGCCGGCAACCCCTTCTCCGACATCCTCCTCACCGACTGCCTCCTCATCGCCGGCTCCAACGTCGGCG
>NZ_MWIG01001164.1:0-534 GCF_002156145.1 Streptomyces sp. NRRL B-24572
CCTCGTACAGCTCGGCGACGGCGCGGTAGGTGGCGGCCACGGCCTCCCGCTCGGGCGCGGCGCGGCGCATGGGCCAGCCGAGGAGCGTCAGGGCGAGGACGAACAGCCCGCCCATGGTGAGCAGGACGGGCGCCTTCCACCAGGGGTCGGGCATGGGGAGGCCGGCACCGACGACGGCGTTGAGGAGCAGGAGCAGCCCGGACACGGAGGCGACGGCGCCGATCGAGGAGATCATCCCGGAGACCAGGGCGACGAGGGTGAGGGCGATGACCGCGACCCATCCCTCCCCGAAGACGAGGGTCCCGAGGGTCACCCCGAGGGCGCCGAACAGCTGCGGCACCGCGATGTTGAAGACCCGCATCCGGTAGGCGTCGGCGGTGTCTCCGATGACCCCGGACAGCGCCCCCATGGACACGAGCGCGCCGTACGCGGGCTGGTGCGTCGCCATCCCCACGGCGAGCGGCACGGAGAGGGCGACGGACGCCCGGAGAACGGCCGCCCAGGGGATCGGCGAGGGGGCGGGCTTGAGCCCGG
>NZ_MWIG01001165.1:0-638 GCF_002156145.1 Streptomyces sp. NRRL B-24572
CCTCCTCGGCGACCTGGCCGGCGAACGCGGCCCGATCGCGGATGATGTCCTCCACCGACATCCGCCCCACGATCGACCGCAGCGCGCCGGACAGCACCTCCTGGGTGAAGCCGACGATGCCGTTCTGCTGCATCAGGAAACGCTGGGCCGCGGCCCGGATCGAGTCCTCGGTGCCGCCGACCTTGACGATCGCGACGCCGTCCAGGTTCGCCTTCACGCCGCGCAGGGTGACCGCGCCGCGCACGGCGACCGGGATGTGCCGGCTGGACAGGTCGAGGCTGAACTTCTGCTGCACGAACGGCACGACGAAGACGCCCCCGCCGACCACGACCTTCTGGCCGCTGTTGTCGGTGAAGACCCGCCCGGTGTCGGGATCGGTGGTCTTCTTGCCGCGCCGACCGGTGATGATGAACGCCTCGCTCGGCCCGGCCACCTTGTAGCGCGTGATGACCACGAGGCCCAGCAGCACGACGAGAACGACGATGCCCACCACAGCGGTAAGCACAGGACTCATGGCGAAATCCCTTTGATTGGAACCAAGTTGAAAGTGAGATGTGGGGCCGGATCAGTGCTCGACCGGACGCACGGCGACGGACGTGGGCGAGAGTACGGACTCGACCCAGACCTCCGCGCCGCGA
>NZ_MWIG01001166.1:0-113 GCF_002156145.1 Streptomyces sp. NRRL B-24572
TACGGAGTGCGGTCAGGGACATGTTTCCGGGCACTGGTCTTTGGAGGCTGCGCGGGTACGGATGGCGGTGTCCCGGGCCACGGGCGACCGGCCCTCCGTACAGGGGAAGCGCG
>NZ_MWIG01001166.1:203-567 GCF_002156145.1 Streptomyces sp. NRRL B-24572
CGACGAACCCGGTGTACGACAGCGTCTCGGCAATTCGCCGTTCCGGCGTGATCCGGCCGTTGGACTCGGACGGGAGCCTCGTACGGGCGGACCTGTTGTACGGGCGCATCTCGGCGTAGTCCGGCGCCGGGTGCTTCGGGTCCGCGGGCGGGTAGTTGATGTCGCCGGCGACGATCCCGTACGGCCCGTACCGCAGGGCGCGGGTCGCCAGCAGCTTGGCCTCGTGCCGGGCCCGGTCCGGGACGAACGGGTCCAGGTGAGCGCTGATGACGGTGAGCGGAGCGGGGAGGCCCACGTCGAAGACGGCAGCGCCGAAGCCGTGCAGGGTCTGGTCGGCGAAGTCGGTGTTCCAGTGGGTCCAGCG
>NZ_MWIG01001167.1:0-1265 GCF_002156145.1 Streptomyces sp. NRRL B-24572
GGGCGGCCTCGGCGGGGTCGCCCGCGCCGTCCGCTACGAGACCCTCGTCCACCTCGGCGATCTCATCACCCTGGACGCGGCGGACGTCCTCACCTCCGTCTTCGAACTGCTCGCCGGGGTCGTGGTGCTCGTGCTGCTCGCCGGGCGCGGCGCCCCCGCCGCCGCGCCCGGACCGTATCCGCCGGCCGGGGTACGGCCCCCGGCCCCGCCCTACCCGACACCGCCCGGCTGGTGACTCAGCGCGTGAGGCCGAGCGACCGCTTCAGGAACTCCACCTGGAGCAGCAGCAGGTTCTCCGCCACCTGCTCCTGGGGCGTCATGTGCGTCACCCCGGACAGCGGCAGCACCTCGTGCGGCCGGCCCGCCGCGAGCAGCGCCGACGAGAGCCGCAGCGCGTGCCCCACCACCACGTTGTCGTCCGCGAGGCCGTGCACGACCATCATCGGCCGGGCCGGCTCCTCCGGCGCCGACAGGCCGTCGTCGGTCAGCAGCGACTGCGCCGCGTACACCTCCGGGTCGTCCTGCGGGGTGCCGAGGTACCGCTCCGTGTAGTGCGTGTCGTACAGCCGCCAGTCCGTCACCGGCGCCCCGACCACGGCCGCGTGGAAGACGTCGGGCCGCCGGAGCACCGCCCGGGCCGCCAGATAGCCGCCGTACGACCAGCCGCGGATCGCCACCCGGCCCAGATCGAGCGGAAACCGGTCGGCGAGCCCCCGGAGCGCCGCCACCTGGTCGTCGAGCGTCACCGAGAGGTCCCGCAGGACCGACTTCTCCCAGGCGGGGGAGCGGCCCGGCATGCCCCGCCCGTCCGCCACGACCACCGCGAAGCCCTGGTCGGCGAACCACTGCGAGGTCAGGTGCGGATTGTGCGCCGCGAGCACCCGCTGCCCGTGCGGACCGCCGTACGGATCCATCAGGACCGGCAGCGGCCCGTCCCCCTCCGCGTACCCCTGGGGCAGCAGCACCGCGCACGGGATCCGCCGCGCCCCCGCCTCCGTGAGCCGCACGCGCGCGGAGATCACCGGCCGCTGGGCGTACGAGGCCACCACCGCGACCTGCTCGCCGCCCCGCAGCACCCGCGCCACGCTCCCCGGCGCCTCGGGCCGCGCCGACACCAGCACGGTCACCGCGCCCGAGCGCACCGCGCCGTGCACGCCCACGCCCTCGGACAGCCGCGTCAGCCGCTCCGCGCCCCGTCCGGTCGCCCGGTACACATGGATCTCGCCGGTCTCCGGCTCCGCCGCCGCCTCGCCCGCCGAGGCCGA
>NZ_MWIG01001168.1:0-538 GCF_002156145.1 Streptomyces sp. NRRL B-24572
GCGGGCATCGACCTCTGCCTCCACCTGATCCGCACCGCCCACGGAGCGGAGGCGGCAGCCACCGTCGCCCGCTCGATGGTCACGGCCCCCTTCCGTACGGGAACCCAGGCCCAGTTCATCGAGCACCCCACACCCCGCGCCGACCGCGACGCCGACGCCCTCGCCGCCGTACGCGCCCACGCCCTGGCCCACCTCGCCGAACCGCACACCATCGCGAGCCTGGCCGCCCTCGCCGGCATGTCCCCCCGCTCCTTCGCCCGCCACTTCCAGGCCACCACGGGGACGACCCCCCTCCACTGGCTCATCACCCAGCGCGTCGCCGCAGCCCAGAAGCTCCTCGAACGCACCGACCACCCCCTCCCCGAGGTCGCCCGCCGCGCGGGCTTCGGCAGCGAGGTCACGATGCGCCAGCACTTCGCCTCCCACCTGGGAACCAGCCCCCGCGACTACCGCCACGCCTTCCGTCACCCGGGCAGAGGTACGCCCACGGACCAGGGTTGACAGGCCCCCTCCCCATCCGTAGTGTTCTCCGAGTTGT
>NZ_MWIG01001169.1:0-542 GCF_002156145.1 Streptomyces sp. NRRL B-24572
GCCCCCCGTCCGACCCGCCGGCCTGCCCGTCCTCCCGTACCGGAAGCCGACGAAGGGCCGCGACTACTGGGTCATCGACGACGTCCTGCCGAACATCGACGAGGTGCGCGCCCGGTGCCTCGCGAAGGACGACTGGGTCCAGGGCGCCCCGGTCAACCCCGAGCCCTGGCCGGGCCAGCGGGCCATGCCGGGCCTGGAACCGGACGAACTCGCCCGTGTGGAAAGGCTGGTGCGGAAGGCCACCGGCGCCCCGCGGATCTGGGCCGAGAACCCGGACGGCGCCGGCACCTTCAACCACAACTGCGTCCAGGCCGTCGGCAAGGACGAGTGCGAGCCCCGCCCGCACACCGACTCCCGCAGCCTGTGCCGCTACGCCGCCGTGCTCTACCTCAGCCCGGACACCCCCAAGGACTGCGGCACCAGCTTCTACCGCCAGAACCTTCCGGGCGGCCGGCTCGGCGGCAACCAGGTCCTGGCCCCGCACAACAACCTGGTCGACGCCCTGGGCACCCGCTTCGTCCCCCCGGACTCCTTCACCGAGG
>NZ_MWIG01000117.1:0-8175 GCF_002156145.1 Streptomyces sp. NRRL B-24572
AACCGCCGGGGCAAAGGCCCGTCACAGTCAAGGGGGCCGGGTCATGTCCACAGGAACACTTCTGGCCGTCGTCATCCCCGTCGTGGTGGTGATCGTCCTGATCGCGCTGGCGATCTTCCTGGACCGCCGGCGGCGGCGTCGGCTCCGCGAGCGGTTCGGCCCGGAGTACGAGCGCACGGTCGACGAGGCGGGCGGTCGGCGAGCTGCCGAGTACGACCTCGGCGCACGGGAGGAGCGGCACGAGTCCCTCGACATCCGGCCGCTCGACGCCGACCTGAAACAGCGGTACTCGCACGAGTGGAGCGGAGTGCAGGAGCACTTCGTCGACCGCCCGGAGTCGGCCGTCCACGAAGCGGACCGGCTGGTGACCGATCTCATGCGCGAACGCGGCTACCCCACGGACGACTTCGAGCAGCGGGCCCGGGACCTGTCCGTCGAGCACGGTCGCGCCCTGGGACACTACCGCGCGGCGCACGAGGTCGACCTGCTGGCATCCGACCACCGGGCCACCACCGAGCAACTGCGCGGGGCGATGATCCATTACCGGGTCCTCTTCGACGAACTGCTCTCCGACGGAGGCCGGCCCGGCTCCGGCCGGTCCTGAGAGGCGGGCCCGGGGCCCCGCGTGATGAGCCGTTCCCCCGCGTCATGAGCCGTTCGGCCGCGGCAGTACGTCCAGCAGCTCGAGCAGGTACAGGAAGGCCTCAGCCATCGGGGCGCCGACGGTTTCCTCGCGCACCCGCTCCCACTCGATCCGCTCGCGCAGTCCCCGTGCCATCGGCAGCAGAGGACCGAAGTCGCAGTGGTGCTCGGAGAGTGCGAGGAGACGGCAGGTCATGAGGTCGGTCGGCGCGATCACCGGCATGTGCACGGAATCCACCGGCAGGGTCTGCGCGCGGGCGAGGAGTTCGCTCGTGACCGGCCGCCCGGCGAGGGAGAAGATCAGGTCGATCTCCTCGCCGCCCGCACGGGCCTTGACGAGCCAGTCCTCGGGCGGATCGACGATCCGTACGCCGCGCTCCCGGAGGGACTCCACGACGACCTCGGCGTCCTCGCGCAGGAGCGCGAAGTCCGCGTCGTGCTGGAGCCGGACGGGGATGCCGTGCGCGTATGCGGCGACACTGCCCACCAGGGCGAACGGGCGCCCCGATGCCTTCAGTACGGCTCCCACCTCCTTCGTCGTCTCCAGGATCGCCTGCGTGTGGTCGGGCGGAAGGGGCGAGGGTGTCGCGTCGGACGCGCGAGCCCGCGCCGGGTGCGGGGAGGGTGCCGTTCCGCTCACCGTCAGGTGCGCGGCGGCGCCTTCTGTGAGGCTCATGGTCCGCTCCTCTCCTCGCGGCTGATCGCGATGGGACCCGTAAAAGGAAAGGGCCCGGTAAAAGGGATCTGCGTCTACCCACCCTCGGGAGCTCCATCCGTGTCGCGGTCGCCCGCCGCGGGCGCGGTACGGAAGTCGAGCACCGTCGGCCGGTCCGCCGCGAGGGCCGTCCGCCATGCCTCCTCCACCTCCCCGGGGCTGGACACCCCGATCCCGTACAGACCGAGAGAGCGCCCGAACTCCGCGTACGACACGGCGGGCGTCGGCGGCCGTGGTGACGGCCGGTCGGACATGCCGGGACCGCTGCCGTTCCAGACGGCGACCACCAGGCGCGGATCGGTCCATTCGTCCGCGTACGTCGCCGCCGTCGGCAGCTCCGAGAGGCCGTCCGGCGGGGCGCGGCCCGTCCCGACGACGGCCACCACCGGGACCCCGTCCGGTTTCGCGTCGTACAGGCCGCGGAGGAGCCGCACGGCGCCCGGGGTGGACGAGGCGGCGCAGATGCCGACGTGGCCGGAGAACTTGGCGTACCCGACGGCCTCGAAGGCCGCCGTGTCCTCGCGTCGCGCCCGTACGAGGCACGGGTCGTCGCCCTCCCGTGCCCACGCGGACACCAGACCGTCCACGCCGTCCGCGCCGTCCACGCCGTCCGCGCCGTCATCGGGGCAGCCGAAGACACGGCACACACCCCAGGCCCGCAGGCCGTCGAGGAGTACGTCCCCGCCGGTCGCCCGGCCCCTCGCTCGTTCCCTCACGGCCGTGGCAGGAGGGAGCGCGGGACGTTCTCGTTCGGGGAAGCAGACATCACCCGTACCACCCATCGGTTCGGACCGGGTCGGTACGTCGCGACTGCCCCGGCTCCCGCTCCCGAATCACGCCCGGCACGCGCGGAGCACCGCGCTCCGCCGACAAGTGGGCCGTACCCCGTCTGTACGTGCCGACAACGGGTAGTCGCGGCGATGGGGCACGACCGGATCCCGAAGTGCCCCGACGACATGAAGGAGGCCTGACCATGAGCAAGGTGGAGCAGACGATCGATGTGGACGTGCCCCTGCGGAGCGCGTACGACCAGTGGACGCAGTTCGAGGAGTTCCCGCGCTTCATGGAGGGCGTCGAGGACGTCCGGCAGATCGACGACCGGCACTGCCACTGGCAGACCAAGGTCGCCGGGGTCCGGCGGGAGTTCGACACCGAGATCGTCGACCAGCTTCCGGACCAGCGCATCGCGTGGCGCACGACGGGAGGCGACGTACGGCAGATGGGCGTCGTCAGCTTCCAGCCCCTGGACGAGGCACACACCCGCGTGCGACTCGCCATGGATGTGGAATCCGCCGGCATGGCGGAAAAGGCCGCCGACGCGATGGGCATGCTCGACCGCCGGGTCAAGGGCGACCTCAAGCGCTTCAAGGGCTTCATGGAGGAGCGCGGGAACGCGACCGGCGGCTGGCGCGGCCGGATCCGCCCCGAGGACGCCGACACCGCACGGACCGCGGGCGGCGAGCCCATGGGGACGGACATGTCCATGGGGCGCACCGACAAGGGTCCCGAAGCGATGAGGGAGGCACCCGGACCGGTGGCGAGGCCCGAGCGGACACGCCCGGACCGCGAGACGCGGTCCTGGTCGCTGCCGTCCGACGACGAGCCGGACATGCCCTGACCGATCCCTTCCAGCACCGTGGCACGAGGGCCGGCTCCACTGAGTCGGCCCTCTCCCGTTTCGGACGCCGCAGCCGTGGCAGTCGCCGGACATGATGCACATCGGATACACGATGATGACCGAGCAGGCAGGCCCCCGTGAGCTGGTCGGACACGTGGTCGAGGCGGAGCGGGCCGGATTCGACTTCTCCGTGATCTCGGACCATTCCTTCCCCTGGCTGAGCTCGCAGGGACACGCTCCGTACGCGTGGAGCGTCCTGGGGGCGGCGGCCCAGGCGACCTCGGACATCCCGCTCATGACCTACGTGACCTGTCCTACCTTCCGCTACCACCCCGTGGTGATCGCCCAGAAGGCCGCGACGCTCCAGCTCCTCTCCGAAGGCAGGTTCCGGCTCGGCCTCGGCTCGGGCGAGAACCTCAACGAGCACGTCGTCGGCCGGGGCTGGCCCTCGGCACGCGTACGCCTCGCCATGCTGGAAGAGGCCACCGAGATCATCCGCGCCCTCTTCACGGGGGAGTACGTGACACGGCACGGCCGCCACTTCCAGGTCGACGACGCCAGGCTCTGGGACGTCCCCGACACGACGCCGCCCCTCGGCATCGCGGTCTCCGGCCCCCTCTCCTGCGCACTCGCCGGGCGGCATGCCGACCTGGTGATCACCACGGAACCGAAACGCGAACTCCTCGACGCCTTCGACGCCCGGGGCGGGGCGGGAAAGCCCCGCATGGGGCAGCTGCCCGTCTGTTACGACGCCGACCGGGACGCGGCCACCGCCCGCGCCCACGAACAGTTCCGGTGGGCACTGGGCGGCTGGCGCCTCAACGCCGAGCTCCCGCTCCCGGCGGGGTTCGAGCAGGCGTCCGAACACATCCGGCCGGAGGACGTGGCGAAGAGCATCCCCTGCGGGGACGACGTGGAGGCCGTCGTGGAGGCGGCCCGCCCCTTCGCCGAGGCCGGCTTCACCGACCTCGCCCTCGTCCAGATCGGCGGCGCCCACCAGATGCCCTTCCTCCACTGGGCGGAGACGGCCCTGCTGCCCGCCCTCCGTGACCTGTAGGGAGCCCCGGCATGGATCGCGCCGCACTCTTCGACGTCGACGGAACCCTCGTCGACTCCAACCACCTGCACGTCGTGGCCTGGTGGGAGGCCTTCCGGCAGCACGGCCACCGGGTGGCGACGCACGCCGTGCACCGTGCCATCGGCCTGCCGGGCGCGCAGCTCATCGACCACGTGCTCGACCGGTCCCGCGACCGGTCGGACGACGGCCGGCTCAGCGCCGCCCACGACACCGTCTACGGCACGTTCAACGAGCGCCTCGAGGCCTTCGACGGGGCCGGTGACCTGCTGCGGACGCTCGCGGGCGACGGCTGGAAGGTCGTCCTGGTCACCTCGGCCAAGGACCGGGAGCTGGACGCCCTGCGCCGGGCCATCAACGCCGACGACGCCCTCACGGCCACCGCCTCCGCCGACGACGTCGAGGAGGGCAAGCCCGCCCCCGACCCGCTCGAACACGCCCTCTCGCTCGTCGGCGTGCCCGCCGGCCGGGCCGTGTTCGTCGGCGACAGCGTCTGGGACATGAAGGCCGCGCGCCGCGCCCACGTGGTGTGTGCCGGGCTGCTGTGCGGCGGCATCCCGCGCGCCGACCTCACCGAGGCGGGCGCCGCCGCCGTGTACGACGACCCGGCCGACCTCCTCGCCCACCTGCGTGCCAGCCCCTTCGGGACCGTCCGCGCCGGGACCGCCACGGCCGGGCGGTCGAGCGACGGGTAGCCGTTCAGCCGAGCAGGCGCAGCACCGCGCGCTCGGCCGCGCCGCGGGTGGCCGGGTGCCCGAAGCCGCCGTCCTCTCCGAGGCGTTTCAGCGCCGGGGCGATCGTGACGCCCTCCTCGAAGCGTTCGACGACGAGCGGATCGATGTACGAGGCCCGGCAGACCGCGGGCGTGTTGCCGAGGTGGTCGCTGACCTCCCGGACCGCCCGCCGCTCCGCCTTCGCCCGCGCCGTCTGCGAGTCGTCCGCCACCGGCGACGAGACCGCGAGCGCGACGGCGGCGAGGACCGTGGCGTGCCAGGTCCGGAAGTCCTTCGCGGTGATGTCGTTCCCGGCGTGCTCCCGCAGGTACGCGTTGAGCTCCTCCGCGCGGACCTCGTGCCAGGCCCGCCCCTCCCAGTACGCGAACAGCCGGTCGCCACCGCCGCGCCGCAGCAACAGGGCACGGACGACCTCGTACGCCGGCGCGTCCACGAGGGCGCGGGTCTGCCGGCGGCCCGACTTCGCCGGGTAGCCGAGGCAGATCTCCCCGCGTGTGCAGCGCGCGTGCTCGCGGAGCAGGGTGGTCAGTCCGTACGAGGAATTGTCCCGCCGGTACCGCTCGCCGCCGACGCGGAAGAAGCCGAGGTCGAGGAGGCGCACCGCGCAGGCGATGACCCGGTCCCGGCAGAGGCCGCGCCGGTCCAGGTCGCGCGTGACGGCCCGGCGCAGCCGGGGAAGGCTGCGGGCGACCTGCCGCACGTGCACGTGCTTCGCCTCCTCCTGCCGGCGCCGGAACTCCTCGTGGTACAGGTACTGCCGACGGCCCGCCTCGTCCGTGCCGACGGCCTGGATGTGCCCGTTGGGCCACGGGCAGACCCAGACGTCCCGCCACGCCGGGGGGACGGCGAGCGCGACGGCCCTGGCCCGGTCCTCCGTGCCCAGGGGTGCGCCGTCGGCGTCCAGGTGGCGGAAACCGCGGCCGTGGCGGACCCGCCGCCAGCCCGGCCGGTCCGGATCGCTCGTCCTCAGTCGCACTCCTCCACTGTGCCGCCGTACCGTTCCACGCGCCTCTCCCCGAAGCCGGGGGCGTGTGACCGCGCACGGTTCCGTCGGGCTGCGGGCCGTACGTGGATCGTCCGGTACGCGCGCGTGCCGCCGCCTCGACGGGGTACCGCACCGGGCATGACCCCACTGATCCAGGACCGCACCGCCGCGCTGGTGCTCCAGGGATACGGCTGGCTGCCGGATCTGCGCCGCCGGGCGCCGAACGGCGACGTCGTCCGGACCCGGCTGCTCGGCCGGACCGCCGTCGCGCTGCACGGACCCGAAGCGGTGCGCTTCTTCTATGACGAAGGCCATGTCCGTCGCGCCGGCGCACTGCCCGGACCCGTGCTCGACACGCTGTTCGGGCGGGGCGCCGTGCACACCCTGGACGGTGCCGATCACCGCGTGCGGAAGGCGCTCTTCGTCGCCGGGCTGACCGATCCTGCGGCCGTCGCCTCGTTCGTCGACCACGCCGAGACCGCCTGGCGGATGGCGTTCGCCCCGTCCGGCGGGCGCGAGGTCGTGCTCTTCGAGGAGGCGGCGCTCGTGCTCGCACGGGCCGTCCGCGACTGGGCGGGGCTGCCGTACGACGACGGGGAGGTCGGCGGCCTGGCGCGGGACTGCCTCGCCATGGTCGACGGCTTCGCGACCCCCGGCCCGCGGCATCTGCGGGCCCGCCGTGCCCGGTCCCGCCAGGAGGGCGTCCTCGCCCGTGCGGTCGAGGAGGCGCGGGGGTCGACGGCGTCCGCGGCGGACACGCCGTTCGCGGCGTTCGTCCGGCACCGGGATGCCGGCGCCGGCCTGCTCGACCTCCACACCGCCGCCGTGGAGCTCCTGAACGTCGCCCGCCCCGCCATCGCCATCGCCTGGTTCGTGGCGTTCTCGGGGCACGCGCTGCACCGGTGGCCCGGGACCCGGGAGGAGCTGCGCGACGACGGCTCCGGCGCCTACGCCACCGCCTTCGCCCACGAGGTGCGCCGGTTCTATCCCTTCGTGCCGTTCGTCGGCGGGCTCGCCGCCCGTGACCTGGAATGGCGGGGCGAGCCGATCCCCGAGGACGCGCTGGTCCTCCTCGACGTGTACGGGCAGAACCACGACGCGGCCCTCTGGCTGGACCCGTACCGGTTCGACCCCGGGCGCTTCCTCTCCCGCCCGCCGCACCCGGACGCCTTGATCCCGCAGGGCGGCGGCGACGTCCACGCCGGCCATCGCTGCCCCGGCGAGGACATCACGGTCGCCGTCCTCGCGGCCCTCTCGCGCGCACTGGCCCGGCAGGAGTGGGCGGTGCCCCCGCAGGACCTGCGGATCCCCCTGCGGCGGATCCCGACCGCGCCCCGCAGCGGCCTCCGGATCGCTCTCCCGCCGGTCTGAACGGACGTTTGCGGAGCCGCCCTTCGGGCACCGCACCTCGCAGAACGGGACATGCCGAGCCGAGGAGGCGTCATGACGGCGACGAGGCGCCTGGCAGAGGCCGAGTGGCGCATCGTGGAGGAGGAGGTCGTGACCGCCGCCGGGCGGCTCATGGTCCTCCTCGCCCTGACCGTCGCCTGCACGCTCATGCTCGTCCTGAACGTGGTCCTCGGCGGCGCGCTGGCCGCCGGGATCGTCGTCGGCGGCGTGATGCCGTGGTTCGCCCTCTGCTGGTACGTCGCCCCGTACCGCCTGCGGCGCAAGGCGCTGTCACGGGTCCGAGACGGAGGAGGACCGTGATGAACGCCGACGAGAACGAGTACCGGGTCGCCCGGTTCAGGGACCGGCTCGCGCGTGAGGACGTGGCCGAGCTCGGCGTGCGCGTCGAGGCCCGTGGCGAGACGATCCTCCTGACGGGCACGCTCCCGACGGCCGACCGCCGCGACGAGATCCTCCGGCTCGCCGACGCGGAGTTGGCCGGCATCCCGGTCCGCGCGGACCTCCTCGTCGCCTGCGCCGATCCTCCCGAGCGGTCCGAGGACCTGTCGTGACCTCCCACGGCGAGCGGAACGGGGCCGTCGTCCGGGTGGCGGCCGTGGGCGACATCCATCTGAGCGCGGACTGCCGGGGCCTGCTGCGCCCGTCCTTCGAGACCCTGCCGCTCTGCGCGGACCTGCTCCTCCTCGCCGGCGACCTCACCCGGCACGGCACCGTCCCGGAGGCGGAGGTGGTCGCCGGGGAGGTCCGCGACCTCGGCGTCCCCGTGGTCGCCGTGCTCGGCAACCACGACTACCACTCCGAGCGGGAGGCCGACGTCACGCGCGTCCTCACCGACGCCGGGATCACGGTCCTGGAGGGGGACGGGGTGATCCTTCCGGTGGCCGGCGGCAAGGTCGGAGTCGCCGGGGCGAAGGGCTTCTGCGGCGGCTTCGCGGGGCGCAGCGCGGGGGAGTTCGGCGAGCGCGAGATGAAGGACTTCGTCCGCAGCGCCCGCCG
>NZ_MWIG01001170.1:0-1836 GCF_002156145.1 Streptomyces sp. NRRL B-24572
CCCCCCGAGGTGGGGCCCCGCCCGGCCACCGGGCACTTCGCCAAGACCCTGCGGCACAACCTGACCGCCCACGGCTTCCTCATCGGCGCCGTCGTCTGCTTCGCGGTCTTCTCCTGGTACCCGATGATCCGCGAGTTCCTGCTCGCCTTCCAGAAGACCGAGAACGGCCGCACCACCTGGGCCGGCCTCGACAACTTCCGAACCGTCGCCAACGACCCCGCCTTCTGGCAGGCCTGGGGCAACACGGCCCTCTACACCGCCCTCGCCCTCGTCCTGGGCTTCGCCGTCCCCTTCGTCGCCGCCCTCGTCATCAACGAGTTCCGCCACGCCCAGGCCTACCTCCGGCTCCTCGTCTACCTGCCGGTCATGCTGCCCCCGGTCGCCTCGGTCCTCCTCTTCAAGTACCTGTACGACCCCGGCTACGGACTCCTCAACGAGCTCTTCGGCCTCCTCGGCCTGCCCGAGCAGCAGTGGCTCCAGGACCCCGACATCTCCCTGCTCGCCGTCGTCATCGCCTCCACCTGGATGAACATGGGCGGTGCGACCCTCATCTACCTCGCCGCCCTCCAGTCCATTCCCGGGGAGCTGTACGAGGCCGCCGAACTCGACGGCGCCGGCCTCCTCCGCAAGGTCTGGCACGTCACCGTCCCGCAGACCCGGCTCGTCCTCTCGCTGATGCTGCTCATGCAGGTCATCGCCACCATGCAGGTCTTCGTCGAGCCGTTCCTGCTCACCGGCGGCGCCGGACCCGAAGGGTCCACCACCACCGTCGTCTACCTCATCTACCAGTACGCCTTCAGCTTCAACAACTACGGCGCCGCGGCCGCCCTCGGCCTGCTCCTGCTCGTACTCCTCGCCGGGTTCTCGGCGGCGTACGTCAAGCTCAGCCGCGTCGAGGACGAGTAGGACCGGGAGACCCACATGTCCACACGCACGCTCATCGCACCCGCCCGGCTCGCCCGGCCCGGCGGCAAGGCCGCCTACCGGATCGTCCTCGGCCTCGTCCTCGTCCTGTTCACGCTGGTCTTCCTCGGCCCCCTCTACTGGCTGGCCTCCAGCGGCCTCAAGGACGCCCAGGAGGTCATCCAGACCCCGCCCACCCTGGTCCCCGGCACCTTCACCCCGGGGAACTACAGCCGGGCCTGGGAGGTCATGGACCTCTCCACCCTCCTCCTGAACACCCTTTACTACGCGTTCGGCGCCCTCGCCTTCCAGCTCGTCCTGGACGTCGCCGCCGCCTACTCGCTCTCCAAGCTGCGTCCCGTGCTCGGCAAGGCCGTGCTCGGCATGATGCTCGCCACCCTGATGATCCCGGCGACCGTCCTCGTCGTACCGCAGTACCTCACCGTGCTCGACGTGCCCCTCGTGGAACGCAACCTGCTCAACACGCCCTGGGCGATCTGGCTGCCGTCCGTCACCAACGCGTTCAACATCTTCCTGCTGAAGCGGTTCTTCGACTCCATCCCCGAAGAACTCCTCGACGCCGCCTCCATCGACGGCGCCGGCCCCTTCCGGATCCTCTGGTCGATCGTCCTGCCGATCTCCCGGCCGATCCTCGGCGTCGTGTCGATCTTCGCGGTCGTCGGCGTCTGGAAGGACTTCCTCTGGCCGATGCTGACGCTCCCCGACCCCGGGAAGCAGACCCTCAACGTCGGCATCTACTCCCTCTCCAACGGGGTCCCGGTCAACGTCCTGATCGCCGCCCTCACCATCGCCGCGCTGCCGACCCTCGTCGTCTTCCTGATCTTCCAGCGGAACATCATGAGCGGCCTCACCGCCGGCGGCCTCAAGGGCTGACCGGCCTGCGTCCCACCAGCCGTCGGGCCGCCGAGGACC
>NZ_MWIG01001171.1:0-135 GCF_002156145.1 Streptomyces sp. NRRL B-24572
GGGCGGCCGCCTCGTCGGCGCCGGGACCGTGCGCTACGAGTACGACGCCCAGGGCCGTGTGGTGCTGCGTCAGAAGACCCGCCTGTCCCGCAGGCCGGACACCTGGCGCTACACCTGGGACGCGGAGGACCGCCT
>NZ_MWIG01001171.1:199-931 GCF_002156145.1 Streptomyces sp. NRRL B-24572
CCGGGCACATCGCCTGGCACAGCCGCAGCACCGTCTGGGGCGTCACCGTGTGGAACCGCGACGCCTCCGCGTACACACCCGCTGCGCTTCCCCGGCCGGTACTACGCCCCGGAGACCGGACTCCACCACAACTACTTCCGCCACTACGCCCCCGAGACGGCGCGCTACCTCACGCTCGACCCGCTCGGAACCGGCTCCCGGCCCCAACCCGTTCGCCTACGTCGACACCCCCTTCACCCTCCAGGACCCGCTCGGCCTGAAGCCGTGCGACGAGACCGACCCCACCTGGGGCGGCCGCGTCCGGTTCAGCACCGGTCCCGGCGAACGTCGTCGGCTACCAGAAGCACAAGGGCCGGAACAAGACCCACCTGCTCGGTGCCCAGATCGGCGGCTCCAACAAGGGCACCCGCAACTTCGTCGCCATGCACCGCAACGCCAACAGCCCGGTCATGAAGGCGATCGAGGACCAGATCCGGCACGCCGTGGACAAGAACAACGAGACGATCGACTACACGGCGACCCCGATCCACCGGACCAACGACCCGACCGACCTGGTCCCGATCGGCCTGACGATCCACGCCACCGGAAACAAGGGGTTCCAGTTCACCCCCTACGAAGGCGCGTCCCCGACCAAACCACATCACTGTCCTGAACGTCCCCAAGCCCTGAACCCCCTCCCGAAGACCCCTTGATGCACCCTGACGTGGAACGGCTCACCCGCATCGTCCCGCC
>NZ_MWIG01001172.1:0-959 GCF_002156145.1 Streptomyces sp. NRRL B-24572
GTGTATCCGTGCCCGGCGCTGCTCGGTTTCCTGGCGGTACGGCTCCTGGGGCTCGCGGTGCTCGCCCGCTGGGCGCATCTGCGGGGCCACGGCCTGTGGCCGTTGCTCGCCCGTACGTGGGACTCGCTCTGGTACCTGGACATCGCCGGGCACGGATACACGGCCCAGCCGGACTACCCCCGGAACCTCGCCTTCTTCCCGCTCTTCCCGGGGCTCGTCCGGGGGCTTTCCGCAGTCCTCCCCGGGTCCCGCGCCTCGGTCGCGCTCGGGCTCGCGGTGGTGTGCTCGCTGGTCGCCGCCTGGGGGGTGTTCGCGGTCGGCGACCGGCTGCACGGGCGCCGGACGGGCACGGTCCTCGCGGTCCTGTGGGGGGCTTCGCCGGTGGCCGCCGTGGAGTGGATGGGGTACACGGAGTCGCTGTTCACGGCGCTGGCCGCCTGGGCGCTGTACGCGGTGCTCGGCGGGCGCTGGGCGTGGGCGGCCGGGCTCGCGGTGGCCGCCGGCCTGACCCGGCCGACCGGACTCGCGGTCGCGGCGGCGGTCTGTACGGCGGGGCTCCTGGCCGCCCGGCGCGAGCGGCGGGCCCTGGCCGCCGCCCTGACGGCACCCCTCGGGTGGCTCGGGTACGTGGGGTGGGTCGCGCTGGTGCGGGGGCGCTGGGACGGGTACTTCGAGGTGCAGCGGCGCTGGGGGAACGCGTGGGACGGGGGCGCGGTGACCCTGCGGGAGCTGCGGCGGTACCTCGTCCACAGCCCGTCCCCGTCGTTCTTCCTGTCCGTCGTCTCGGTGGTGCTGCTGCTGTCCGCCGCCCTGTACGCGTGCTGTCTCGCGGACCGGCAGCCGCTGCCGCTGCTCGTGTTCACGGGGGTGCTGCTGCTCGTGGTCCTCGGCAGCGACGGCGTCTGGTTCCCGCGCGCCCGCTTCCTGCTGCCGGGCTTCCCGCTGCTGCTGCCGCTCGC
>NZ_MWIG01001173.1:0-864 GCF_002156145.1 Streptomyces sp. NRRL B-24572
ACGGGGCGGGGGCGGTCAACCCGTACCTGGCGATGGAGGCGGTCGAGGACCTGGTACGCGCCGGCACCTTCATCGAGGGCCTGGAGCGCGAGCAGGACATCGGGAACCTGATCTGCGCGCTCGGCAAGGGCGTCCTCAAGGCCGTCGCCTCCTACCGCGGCGACAACGTCACCGTCGACCTCCCCGCCGAACTGCACCGGGCCGTCGCCGACCGCGCCCGGGAATCCGGCGTCACCGTCTTCATGGTCGTGCAGGCCGCGCTCGCCGTCCTGCTGTCCCGGCTCGGCGCCGGCGACGACATCCCCCTCGGCTCCCCGGTCGCAGGACGGCTCGACGAAGCCCTCGACGACCTCGTCGGCGACTTCATCAACACCCTCGTCCTGCGCACCGACGTCAGCGGCAACCCGACCTTCACCGAACTCCTCGGCCGGGTCCGGGAGACCGACCTCGCCGCCTACGCCCACCAGGACCTGCCCTTCGAGCGGCTCGTCGAGGTCCTCAACCCGACCCGCTCGCTGGCCCGCTCCCCGCTCTTCCAGACCCTGCTCGCCTTCAACAACACCAGCCGGCAGGGCGCCGACGAGGCCGTGGCCCTCCTCGACGGCCTCACCGTCGCCACCCGCGGCGTCGGCAGCGGCGCCGCCAAGTTCGACCTCGCCTTCAGCCTCCGCGAGCGGTTCGCCGCCGACGGAACCGCCGACGGCCTCGGCGGCATCCTCGAATACGCCACCGACCTCTTCGACCGCGCCACCGCCGAACGGCTCGTGGCCCGCTTCCACACCGTCCTCGCCCGCCTGGTCGCCGACCCGGCGCAGCGCGTCGCCACCGTCGACGTCCTCCTCGACGGCGAGCACACCGACGTCC
>NZ_MWIG01001174.1:0-668 GCF_002156145.1 Streptomyces sp. NRRL B-24572
CGCCCTCGACGCGCTCGGCCCGCAGGGACTGAACGACACGTCCTTCGTGGTCGCCGGTTACGGCACCCAGGAGGCGGAGCGCGGCCCGGGCGGGCAGACGCACCCCGGCGGCGGCGTCCGCATGAAGGCGCCGGTCACCTTCGACGCGCTCAACAGCGCCTGGATCCGGCTCGGCATGACCGCGCCCCAGGGGAACGGCGGCGCCTGCTACGGCGACTCGGGCGGCCCCAACTTCGCGACGCTGAAGGGCAAGTCGACCCTGGTGGCCACCACGATCACCGGCGATACGCCGTGCTACGCGACCAATGTGGTCTATCGGCTGGACACTCCCGGTGCGCGTGACTTCCTGAAGCCGTACGTGCAGCTTCCCTGACGCCCCGGCCCCGGACCCCGTCACTCTCCGTGATCTTCGCACGATGTGGAATCGAGCCGAGCGGGCGAGCGGTTTCGTCCGCTCAGCTTTCTGCCACTGTCCGATATCCGGAGAGTCGGGCGAGGGGTGCGACAGGACCAAGATTCACTCAAGCCCCTTAGCGGAACTGCGCGTTCTCAGTATGTGAACACTGCATTACAGACCCTAATGCCCCGGTTTTTCCACTCGGCGCGCACACTCTTTCCCCGTCGGCATAACAAGACAGTCACATCCTGACCTCGCCGCTCCCCGACCC
>NZ_MWIG01001175.1:0-673 GCF_002156145.1 Streptomyces sp. NRRL B-24572
CCTGTCGGTGGCGATGCGGACGATGCGGACGCTGCTCCGTTCGCACAGCTAGTCGCGTGACGGGAGGGGCCCCGCCGGGTTTCCGGCGGGGCCCCTCCCGTTTCTACGGCTTCCAGACGGTGAGCCTGGCGAAGTAGTCGGGCAGGTCGTTGTCCGTGGTCTGGGTGATCCTGGTGATTTCCAGCATCGCGAGCCGGCCCCCGCTGGTCTGCCCGCACAGGAGCGTGCCCACGGGGATCTCCGCACGCAGGTCCTCGGCCTCGATCTGGTCGGGCAGGACATTGCCCTGGGAGGCTTCCAGGCACTCCCGGGCCGTCTTGCCGGTGCTCTTGCCCATGCCGTTGGGGAACTCCCAGCGCCCTCCGGAGATCTCGTTGATGACCAGCTCGGATTCGGGGGTGTTGTAGTACCCGCTCCGCTTGATCTCGGGGACGTCGAGGTCGACTCCGGCGGTGGTCGGAGTCGTCGGGGCGCGCAGCGCGAAGGGGCGGTCCTTGATGAGGGGGGCGTCCTCGGCGGCGGGTGCCGGGGAGGACGGCGTGGTGGAGGCCGTGGCCGTGGGCCTGTCGCCCCCACCCCGTGCGTCGTTCCCGCCGTCGTCGATCCCGCTGAGGGTCTGGATGCCGCGCCAGATGCCGACGACCGCGAGGACGGCCACCGCCACGGCCACCGC
>NZ_MWIG01001176.1:0-1637 GCF_002156145.1 Streptomyces sp. NRRL B-24572
GCCGACGGCGCCGCCGTCGAGCGGATCGAGACCGAGCTCGCGCTCTCCGACCGGCTGGTCTCCCAGTCGCCGATCGGCCTCGCCGTCCTCGACACCGAGCTGCGCTACGTCCTGGTGAACCCGGCCCTGGAGCGGATCAACGGCATCCCGGCCGCGAAGCACCTCGGACGGCGGATCGGCGACATGCTGCCGATGCTCGACACCGCGGCGCTCGACGCCGCGCTGCGCACGGTGCTCGCCACGGGGACGCCGCTGCTCGACCACCCCACGGTGGGGCGGACGCCCGCGGACCCGGACCACGACCACGCCTGGACGATCTCCCTCTACCGCCTGGAGGGTTCGGAGGGCCGCATCCTGGGCGTCGCGGCCTCGGTGATCGACGTGACCGAGCGGCACCTGGCGGACGCGGACGCCGACCGGTCCCGGCGGCGGCTCGCGCTCATCGCGGACGCCTCGGCCCGGGTGGGCACCACCCTGGAGGTGGAGCGGACGGCCGACGAGCTGGCCTCGGTCGTGGTGCCGGTGCTCGCGGACATCGCCGCCGTCGACGTCCTCGACTCCGTCCTGGCGCTGCGCAGGCCGGGCGCGCCCGAGGAGGGGCCCGAACTGTTCCGCGCGCTCGCGGTGAAGGCCGAGGGCCCCACGGAGGCGCTGCCGGCGGCGGATCCGCTGGGGGAGGTCGCGATGTACGGCGCGGACCGGCTGGTCACCCGGTGCGTGCACACCGGTCTGCCGGTCCTGGTGGAGCACGTGAGCCCCGGCGACCTGGCGCGGATCGCGCGGAACCCCGAGGCCGCCGAGCTGCTCGCGCGGGCCGGGGTCCACTCGTACCTGGCGGTGCCGCTGATCGCGCGCGGCGAGGTGCTCGGCGCGCTCGACCTCAAGCGGGACCGCAACGCGCTGCCGTTCGACGGGGACGACGTGCTGCTCGCGACGGAGCTCGCGGCGCGCGCGGCCGTCAGCATCGACAACGCGCGCTGGTACCAGAGCGTGCGGAACTCGGCGGTGACGCTCCAGCGCAGTCTGCTGCCGGGGTCTCCCCCGCAGCGGGCGGGCCTGGAGGTCGCCGCCCGCTACCAGCCGGCGCACGCGTCGAGCGAGGTCGGCGGCGACTGGTACGACGTGATCGCGCTGCCCGACGACAAGACGGCGCTGGTCGTCGGGGACGTGATGGGCAGCGGGATCGACGCGGCGGCGACGATGGGCCGGCTGCGGACGGCGACCTGCGCGTTCGCCGACCTCGACCTGTCCCCCGCGCAGGTCCTGCGGCATCTGGACCGGATCACGGGGGGCCTTGAGCACTACATCGCGACCTGTCTGTTCGCCGTGCACGACCCGGTGCGGCAGCGGTGCCGGATCGCGAACGCGGGCCATCTGCCGCCCGTCCGGGTCCCGGTGGACGGGCCGGCGGAGCTGGTGCGGCTCTCCACGGGGGTGCCCCTGGGGGTCGGCGGCGGCATCTTCCGGACGGCGCGGGTGCCGTTCCGGCGCGGGGACCGCCTGGTGCTCTACACGGACGGCCTGATCGAGACCCGTACCGAGGCGATCGACGATCGGCTCGCCCTGCTCGTACACCTCCTCGACGAGGCCCGCGGGCCCCTCGAGGAGACCTGCGACCTGCTCCTGCGGGCCTCGTC
>NZ_MWIG01001177.1:0-1173 GCF_002156145.1 Streptomyces sp. NRRL B-24572
ACGATTGCCCACACGGCGGGGGGCGACGCCCAGCCAGGCGCGGGTCACACGGGCGCGGGGCGAGGCCCAGCCAGGCGCGGGTCACACGGGCGCGGGGCGAGGCCCAGCCAAGTGCGGGCCCACACGGCGGGCGGCGGAGGGCACCGCCCAGCACGGGCGCGGGCCCACACGGCAGCGGGGCACCGCCCAGCACGGGCGCGGGCCCGCGCGGGTGCGGGATCGGCGACCGGTACCGTCAGCCGCGACCGCGCAGCGCGGTCGCGTAGATCTCGTCCGGGTCCAGGCGGCGCAGTTCCTCGGCGATCAGCTCGGCGGTGGTCCGCACCTTGAGCGCGAGGACCCTGTTGGGCTGGCCGGGGATCGCGAGCCGCGCGACCGGGCCCTCGGGCCGGTCGATGCGGATCTCTCCGTCGGCGGTGCCCATGCGGACGGCCGTGACGACGGGGCCGTCGGTGACGACCCGGTCGACGGGCACGCCGAGCCGGACCTCGAACCAGCGGGCCAGGAGTTCGGCGCTGGGATTCTCCGCCTCGCTCTCGACGGCGGCGGAGGTGACGGTGAGCGGGGCCTGGTCGAGGGCGGCGGCCAGCATCGAGCGCCACGGGGTGAGCCGGGTCCAGGCGAGGTCGGTGTCGCCGGGGGCGTACGAGGCGGCGCGCTTCTCCAGGGCGGCGAGGGGGTCCTCGACCGCGTACATGTCGGTGATGCGGCGCTGGGCGAGCGCGCCCAGCGGGTCCTGGGAGGGCACCTCGGGGGCGTCGACGGGCCACCAGACGACGACGGGCGCGTCCGGCAGGAGCAGCGGCAGGACCACGGAGTCGGCGCGGGCGCCGAGTTCGCCGTACAGCCGGAGCAGCACCGTCTCGCCCGAGCCGGCGTCGGTGCCGAGCCGGACCTCGGCGTCGAGCCGGGTCTCGTACCGCTCGCGGGGGGTGCGGGCGTGGCGCTTGATGACGACGAGGGTCCGGGAGGGGTGTTCCCGGGAGGCCTCGTTGGCCGCCTTGACGGAGTCGTAGGCGTTCTCCTCGTCGGTGACGATGACGAGGGTGAGCACGGCGCCGACGGCGGGGGTGCCGACGGCCCTGCGTCCCTGCAGGATCGCCTTGTTGATCTTGCTGGAGTCGGTGTCCGTCAGATCGATCTTCATGTGCGGCGCCCGTCCCTTCCTCTGCG
>NZ_MWIG01001178.1:0-237 GCF_002156145.1 Streptomyces sp. NRRL B-24572
CCTGCCCGCCCTCGCCGCACCCCGCACCGCCGGCCTGGAGCAGGGTGCGGCGGCGGAAGGGGAGTTCGGGGATGCGCATGGGGGCCTCCTCGGCGGTGGGGTGGCGCCTGTACGAAGGGGAGGGTCCGGTGCCGGGCGCGGGGCCCGGCACCGGCGGAGAGGTCACGGCCGGACAGGTGGAGGGGTTACGGCCGAATCAGTGAAAGGGGCGCGGCCACAGCGGGCGCGAGCCCGGAG
>NZ_MWIG01001178.1:303-600 GCF_002156145.1 Streptomyces sp. NRRL B-24572
CCAGGGCGCGGCCGTTGGCGAAGACCTCCAGGGCCGAGTGGTCGACGAGGACGCGGAGTTCGACCGTACCGTCCGGGCCGAAGGGCAGGTCGCCGTGGCGAGGTGCGGTGTCGACGTCCGGGTCGAGGCTGCTCGCTTCGCGGTGGAGGCGCAGGGTGCCCGAGGTGCCGGCGGGGTCGCGGGTGATCTCGACGACGGTCCGCTCGGCGCCGTCCGGGGTCTCCCGTACCCCGAGGCGTACCGTGGCGCCGGGAGCGAGCCGGAGGGTCGTCTCCAGGTCGAGCTGGTCGCCGCGGA
>NZ_MWIG01001179.1:0-1495 GCF_002156145.1 Streptomyces sp. NRRL B-24572
GACGGCGAAGGAGGCGACGGCCTCGTCGAGCTCCTCGTTCTTGCCGCAGTAGCCGGATATCAGGCGCGGGTCGGCGCTGTGGGCGTGCGCACGGGCGAGCAGGGCGCCGGTCATCCGCCCGTAGTCGTCGAGCTGCTCCGCGGTGAGGGCGGCGGGATCCACGCTGCCCTTGCGGTTGCGGAACTGGCGCACCTGGAACGGGCGCCCCTCGACCGTGGTCCAGCCCAGCAGGATGTCGCTGACGACCTGCATCCGCTTCTGCCCGAGCACCACGCGCCGTCCCTCGTGGCCGGTGTCCGGCACGGTGAAGCCGGCGGCCGGCAGATGGGGCAGCAGGGCCGACGGCCGGGCCTCCTTCACCTGGAGCACCAGGGGCTCGCCCCGGTGGTCGAGGAGCAGGACCACATAGGAGCGGGTGCCGACGCTGCCGGTGCCTACCACCCGGAAGGCCACGTCGTGGACGGCGTACCGGGCGAGGAGCGGCAGTCTGTCCTCGGACACGGTCTCCAGGTACGCGCCGAGGGAGGCGGCGACCTCGGCGGCCTCGGCGTCCGGGACCCTGCGCAGCACCGGGGGAGCGTCCACGAACCTGCGGCCGCCGCCCTCGGCGTCCGTCACGGCCTCGGTCGACCGGGCGGCGAACCGGGCGCTCGTGTTGTTGCGGGCCTTGGCGGAGACCCGCTCCAGGGTGCCGAGGAGGTCGCGGGCGTCGGTGTGCGAGACGAGTTCCTCGTCGGCGATCGCGTTCCAGGCGTCGTGGGCGGGCAGGCGGGCGAGCAGGCGCATGGTGCGCCGGTAGGCGCCGACGGTGTCGAAGGCGGCGGCCCGGCACACGTCCTCGTCCGCTCCCACCTCCCGTCCGGCGAGGACGAGGGAGGTGGCGAGCCGCTTGAGGTCCCATTCCCAGGGGCCGACGACGGTCTCGTCGAAGTCGTTGAGGTCCATGACGAGCCGGCCGCGGGCGTCCCCGTAGAGGCCGAAGTTGGCGGCGTGCGCGTCGCCGCATATCTGGGCGGCTATCCCGGTGACGGGCGTCCCGGCGAGGTCCTGGGCCATCAGTCCGGCGGAGCCGCGCAGGAAGGCGAAGGGGCTCGCCGCCATCCTGCCGACCCGTATCGGCGTGAGCTCGGGGACCCGGCCCCGGCTCGATTCCTCGACGGCGCGCACGGCGTCCGGACGGTCGGCGGCGAGGGCCGGCCGGTCGTGCGAGGAGCGGGGGACGCGCTCGCGCAGCTGCTTGCCGCGGTCCTTGGGGGAGACCCCGGTGCCGGGCGCGGTGCGGCGCGCGAACCCCGGCACGTGCGGGACGCGCGCCCCGTCCTGCCCTCCGTCCGTGCCGCGCTGTCCTGGCACGACGGCCCGGTTCTCGTCCATGGGACGCCCTCCCCCGATGCGTTGTCCAACATCATCCGGCCCAGACCGTACCGCCGTTCCCGATCGACCGTCTCCCCCTGTGGACAACGCCTGTGGACAACCCCCGGGTCCCGTCCCCGGG
>NZ_MWIG01000118.1:0-55060 GCF_002156145.1 Streptomyces sp. NRRL B-24572
CTCCGGTGCCTCCTCGACGAGCGGCGGCTCCAGGGGGGCGGCTTCCGGGATGGCAGCCGGTTCCGGCGCGGAGGCGGGCTTGGTGGTCGCGTCGCCGGTCGGGCTGGCGTCAGCCGTCTTGGACGCGGTCTTGCGAGTGCGGGTGGTGGCCATGAGGCTCCTCAAGCGGTCGATCCGATCGCGCGCACCCTGCCTCTTCCGTCCGGCTTGTGTCGCGTGGAACCGGGGGCCCGATCGGGGCCCCCGGCGGTTACGCCTCGTAGGTGTAGGCGTTGGCCTTGGATACGGCGCCCGAGTCGTCCGTGAGGTCGACGGTGACGGCTCCGGAAGTGCTGCTCGGCGTCTTCACCGAGAGTTCCGTGGCCGAACGAACTCGAAGTTCGGTACCGGGCTTCCCTGCGAAGGAGACGGCGGTGACGCCGTCCAGGGCCTCGCCCTTGATCGTGATGACGGTCCCGCCGGCGGCCGGTCCCTTGGCCGGGCTGATGGTGGAGATCGCGGCGGGGGTGAACAGCCGGTCGAGTACGGAACGCCGTACGACGCATCCTGCGGGGTAGAGCAGGAAGCGCTTCGAGCCCTCCGGCTGCATGTCTCCTCGCCCGTACGGCTCCGACTGGTAGATGTCCGCGGTGACGGTGACGAGAGGGTCGTCGAGGAGTGCGACGGGGAGAGCCGCCTTGATGATGCGGCTGCCGTCCTTGCGATACAGACCCATGCTGTCCTTCCTTCAGGTGGTCGGGAGTGGAAGGGTGCGCGGGGAGGGCGCCTTGAGTCGCGTCCCTCCTCGCGCTCAAAGGAGGCGGAGGTGGTCCCAGCCGGTGGGGCCGACACTGAACACCAAGAGCCCGGAGGTCGATACTTCGCCCGAGCGGGCCGTGTACCAGTCGGACCCGTTATCGAGCGTCGGGGCCTGAATCCACAGGCGGCCGGACCCGAGTTGCTGAGCCCGGAAGTGGTGAAAGTGGCCCGTGACGAGGATGGCGGCGTCGGCGACGGCCTGCCGTCCGAAGGACTGAGAGCGCCACCAGTCGGCGGCCTTGTCGGGGCGGGGATACTGGTGCCCGTGGGCGAGCCCGACCGTGGTTCCGGCGACGTCCAGGCTCACGGTCTCGCGCCACTTCTCCGGCAGTACGAAGGAGACATGCCCGAAGGCGTCGACGTTGCGGGCGTAGGCGTCGGCGACCTGCGACATCACCTCGATGCCCCAGTCGTCGCTCGGCGGGCCGACGGCTTCCCGGCCGCGGCGCACCCGGCCGTGGTTGGAGCCACAGGTAGCGGCCACCACCCGGTCGAACCGCCCGGCCAGCCGGTCTAGGCCCTCGAAGGTGATCCGCCTGTGCACGCGGATCATCTCCGTCATGGCCAAGTCGTTGGTGTACGCCTGCTGGCCGGTGTTCTCGTAGTTCTCGACGCAGTCTCCGGCGTCCATCCAGTAGGCGGCCGTCGGCCCCTGACCGATGGCCTTCAAGTCACGGACGTGGTCGTCGAGTCGGTCGAGACGGTCGGCAACCCGTCTGACCAGCTCGGGCGTTCCACCGTCCCTGCCGACCTTGCCAGCCTGGGCGTCGGCGTAGACCACGACGAGGGCGCGCTCGCCGGCATCGGCGTTCGGACGGGACTTCCGGCGGCGGCGAAGCGCATCGCGTACGAGAGCATCGACGTCGTCTGCGGACATCCACGATGGCGATGCGGGCTCGACTACGTACCGGCATCTCCAGACAGGCCGGGTGACAGCGTCGTCTCCCTGCCGGTCGCGGTGCCAGGCTGCCGGGTCGTGACGTGCTTCGACGAGACGCACACGCCAGCCTTCCGGGATGGCGAGCCCGAGGTTTTCGACTCGGGACTGCCAGTCATCCGCGCTGCTGGGAGGGTGTTCGGCCGGCGGGGCGGTGACGACCATCGTGCCGCCCGGCTCGTAGCGCACACCCGCCTCCCACCCGCGGGGAGCGGGCGCGGCAGGGTGCAGCACCTCGCTCGGCCGGACTTGGGCGGACGGGACCGGCTGGAGCAGTGCGGTGAGGTCCTGCGAGAGGGTCATCGGGGGCACCTGCACCCGTTCGGCTGGCCCCGGCGCCGATGCCGCGCCACGGTGTTCGAGGCGACGGCGGGGCCGTGCTGGCTCAGGACGGCCGCGATGGCGGTCGAGGTCACGGTGGCGGTGTCGAGTATTCGGCGCAGCGTCTCTGCGGTCTCCGGGGCGATGCTGGACAGGGCCGCCCCTACGGTGCACGGCGGGCCCTTCCGAGTCATCGATGCCTGCGGAAGAGCGGCGAGTTCGGCTTCGAGGCCATCAAGGGCGGTGGTCGGCACGCGCGTTCCCCTGTGAGTTGCTGATGTGGACGAGTTCGAGGAGGGGGCGCCGACGAAGTTCGTGCGGCGCCCCCCCTGTTGGGCTGGATCAGCCGGCGGGAGCGGTCCAGGTGCCGATCACGAAGCTCTCCGGGCGGGGGATTTCGAGCGCGACCCGTTCGTCCGCTCGGAACGTCACCAAGCCCTTCTCCACGTTTTCGCCGTTCTCGGTGCTGACCGTGACGGAGACGGACTCCCGGTCGTGGAGCTGGGCGCCGAGGCCGAAGGCGCCCACGAGGAACTGCTCGTCGGCCATCGCGGTCGTCTCGACGACGTCCAGCCTCCAGACGCGCTTGGTCGCGCCGACAGCGATTTGGAGGGCGACGCGGAACGCTCCGTTGTCGTCCTCCTCGACCTCGACGTGCTCCCACATCGTCGGAGACAGGACGATGCCCGTCGGGTCGTACTCGGCCAGGAGCGCCTTGGTGATGCTGCGACGGATCTGGACGCTGTACTTGTCGGTCGCGAGCCCTCGGTATTGCTGGACTCCGGGCGTGTTGAAGATTCCGGTCAGGGACTGGCCGTCGCCGACCGAGTGCAGGAGGTCCCAGTCCTCCTGATACTTCACACCCTCAACCATTCGAGAGTTAATGAATGTCTTCAGTCGCGGCTCGTCCGAAAGAATATTCTTATGCGCATCGAGCAAATGGGCTATTTCGCTGATCGGGTACATGACAGGCACTAGGGCCAGCTTCGATCGCGGCGCGCGGCCCCAGGTGTCGGTGTCCGCTCCGGTCGCCGGGCTGGCGCCGTCGGCGCCGTAACGTTCCTTCACCTGCTTGGCGTTGTTCGTCCACCCGGTCTCGCGGGCGCCGTAGAGGACGGACTGCTTGGTGGAGGACTTCGGGAAGAGATCCCGAATGTGCATCTTGCGGTACTCGCGCTCGGCGATACCCAGGTTCTGCGCGGAGCCGAGCGTCTGGTGAGTGACGGTGCCGCCCGACAGACTGAAGATGCTCTTACCCTCCATCTCCGCCCGCACGTACGGGCGGTCACGGAAGCCGGCCTGGGCCGCGTTCTTGTACGCGTCGCTCTCGACGAACAGGTCACCGAGGCTCTTGCCCTCCATGCCACCGTGCGCGGGCTGCTGGCCGTAGAACTGCCCGGCGGAGGAGGGGCCGTCGGGCTCGGCGAGGTACTGCTTCACCTCGCTCATGCCCTCCGCGTCGGCGAGGAGCTGCTTGAGCTCCATTGCCTCGTTGGAGATCTTCTTGAAGGCCGCGGCCTGCTCGGTCGAGACGACGAAGCCGCCGTTGTCCTCGACCTTGAAGGTGTGGCTGATTCGTTCGGCCTCCGCCGACTTCTCGGCGAGCTGCTGGCGGAGGTTGTTGATGAGGGACTTGCTTTCAGCCATCTCGGCTGCTCTCTCCACGTGCTGGGGGGCGGTTGACGTGCGTCGCTCGCCCGGCCAGCACCGGGACGACCCGACAACGCCGGGCATTGGAGAGAGAGGAGGCCCCTAACGTCGCGTCGAACGGGTCTGACCTGTGGAAACTCCTTTCAGTGGAGGCTTCGAGGGAAGTCGTGGAGCTGGGTCGCGCTAGAGCTGGATCGCGGCGAGGCGCGCCTTCACCTCTGTCGCGTCGAGATGAACGGTCGCGCCGCTCTCGTCGGCCTCGTCGGCCTCGTCGGCCTCGTCGGCCTCGTCGGCCTCGTCGACATCGTGAGGTTCGTCGTACGGGTCGTCCCACAGGTCGATGCCGTTGCCGGCCACCGCTGCCGGGCCGCTGGCGGGGAGCGGTTCCTCGGCAGTGCCGTCCTCGTCGTCCTCGGTGGTGAGGTCGAGTCCCTTGGCGGACAGGGCGCTGAGGAGGTTGCTCACCGAGGCCCGTACGGGCTCCAGTTGCTCATTGGCGTCCGCGGCCTGGACGCGGGAGGTCGCCTCCGCGAGCGCGCGAAGGGTGGGGCGGACGAGGAGGTTGTCGGCCGTCTCGGCGCTGTCGGCAGGGCGTGCCGATCCCTCGTCGGGGATCACCACGGTGGCCAGCTCGACGGGCTGGGGCGTTTCGAGGGCTATCTCCGTGCCGGACATGCTGTACGGGACGGCGTAGGTTCGAGCGCCCGAGTCACCCTGGTGGACGGAGACGATGACCCGGTCCGGGTAGGTCGCCTCGATGCAGCACCAGGTGCCGTCCTCGGAGGCGAGCAAGCCGTGGACGGCAGAGCTGACCCGCTCGCGGATGTCCTCGTAGGAGGCGGGAAGAGGCTGGAGAGGCGACACGGGAACTCCTGTGGGGATACGGGACTTGGCTTCGAGGACGGCGGCACGGGCGCTCGCGCGGGCCCAGCGAGGCGCAGCCAGAGCCTGGCGGACGGCCTGGTGCGCGGACTTCTCCTCCGCTGAGGCCAGCGAGGGGAGGCGTGGCTCTGCCACGGTCGGCCCGGTGTGAGCATCGGTCGCGAGAGGGCCGAGCAAGCGGATGGGAGTCGAGTCCGGTCCTCGAACGACGTGGACGGTGTCGAAGGCGACCGCGATGGACGGCGTGGGCACGGTGTCCAGCGGCAGGCCGTACCCGAGCGTGATGTGCGGCGTGAAGCCGTGGTCGACGTTCAGCGAGGAAGCGAGCGGGGACGACTCGATCGCGTCCACGATCCGCTGCCGCAGCGACGCCAACCCCGGCACGTCGACCGGCACGAAGACCGGCTCGCCGTCGCCCGTGTCCGGGAATCGGCCAATCCCCCCGATCTTCCCTTCCACGGGGCTCGCGCCCTGAAGGGCTGCGGCCACGAGGTCGGCGAGGTCGTCAGGGTGGCCGGGAAGCCGCTCGGCGTCGCCGAGGTAAGCCAGCGTGATGTGCAGATCCCGTGCAAAGGTGCCGTCCGGGTGGGCAATCCTGCCCGCGATCTCGCCAGGCACGTACAGCGCGACCATCGCCCCGCGACCAACCTGCCGCTCGGCGGCCTTGAAGTCGAGGTGCCCGCCCACTGTCGTCTTGTGCTCCAACTCCGAGGCGCCACCATCGGCCTTGACCTCCAAGGACCGAGTCATCGGGTGTGCACCATGAAGGACAGGGGAGACCTCGTAGAGGTCGAGCTTGCGGATCACCCGAACCCCGTCCGATCGCTTCGTGGCTCCGCTCGGGGGTACGCGGTAGCCGATGCTGAACTGGGCCTCACCGTGCTCGTGCCACTGGCGGACCTGCTCGTAGACGTCGCGGCCCCGCTGGGTCCTCAGGTTGAACTGGATGGTCGCGACCAGCGCCCCGGCCTCCGCCGGCCAGTTCGGGATGGTGGCGAACCGGGCGTCCCCTGGCCGCCATTCGGCGATCTCCAGGACCACACCGATGGGGTCCTTCCACTCGTGGTGCCAGACCGTTTTCACAGGCCTGGTCGCCAGGGTGTGGGCGAACGCGCCCGGCGTGATCAAGTCGCTGACCTCGTCGACGACTCCAGTCACGGCGAAGATGGCGCGGCAGATGCCCTTACGTGACGCAGGCGCGCGAGGCGCGGGCACGGTCGGCACAGTGATGTTCCTCCGGCGGTTGGACAGATGACCGCAGCGGACTGTGCAGTGCCGGCCTGGCTACTGTCCCTGGGTGCGCCGCCGCTGACGGGAATTGCTCAAGTGGCCACCCCTGCTTGAGACTCAGAGCTGCCTGTTGGATCTCCCCGGCTTCCTATGGCCCAGCCAGCGGCCGCGACGCCACAGGGGACGGCAGCCACGTGTCAGATCGAAGGCCCGCCTGGGGCAGTGGGTCACAGGACCGAAAGGCCGACGACGGTACAAGTTGAGCGCCTGCTACAGGCCCCGGGCTACAGGCCCGTTACGTGGACTGAACGCCTGTCGGCCCTTTGTCAGCGCGCCAGGAGAAGATGTGGCCTCTCTGCCCGCGATACACGAAAGGTGATCATGACTGGATTCTCCGGCCGTGGCCCCTACGAGGCTCTACGGAGGGGCCGGACGGCGGTGGACCGCTTGGCTGCGAGCTTGGCTGCCAACGGCGGGACCTTGCGCGAGGTAACTGCGACTCAGGTCCTGCTGGCTGAGGCCAGCCCGCGTGTCCTCTTCCAGGAGTTCACGGCAGCCGAGGAGGTGGAGGCCGGGGCAGACTGGATGTGGTGGTGGGTGAACAGAGACGGTACCTGCTTCGGCCTCCTTACCCAGGCGAAGATCCTCAAGGTGAGTAGTAGTCGCCGATGGACCGTCGACTTCGGGTACACGACCGCCGGGCACTCCCGATCCCAGATGACCAAGCTCATTGAGGCGGCCGAGCCTTACCGCGTGCCCGCGGCCTACGTCCTGTACTGCGGCGATCGGAAGTACCGGGCTACCCTGGAGTGCAGTCGTACCCACGGCGGTGTCCTGTGCCGAGATCGTGAGCGGGTGGGTGTGTCGGTGGTGTGTGCCTTGGTGGCGCAGGAGGCTGCGAGGCTCCACCAGCACGCCGCGGGTGTGGAGGTCTTCCATGACGCGATACCGGTGGAGGACATCGCGAGCCCTGCCGGGCTGGACGAGCCGGTCCACTCCTTGGTGAGAGAGTTGGACGACGAGCTTGCACGGTTCCTCCGGCAGCCGCAGAGGGGGGCCCGGCGTGTGGCGAAGGAGCTACTCCGCCCGCTAGGGCGGATCAGGCTCGGCCAGTTCGCCGACGCGGGCACCCTGGAACGCAAGGCGCCGGTAGCCGATGCCGTCTTCCGAGACGTCCCCGCCGACCGTGGTCACTTCTCGGTGCCGTACCTCGACCACGTGCTGCGCGGCCTGCGCACAGGGGTTCCCGATTACGTGCGCGACGTCATGGAGGGACGGCCCCCTCCGGCATGGGTGACCGGCAGGCTCGGGGGGATCGTGGTGATCCCCGAGGCGGATGCACTCGGGTAGTGAGCGGCGCACCCTCTTCGCGGACACTCGATGTTCCTCAATCTCGGTTACTGAATCCACGGCGAACGAGACACGCGGCGACCGGGTTGTTCCGGGGTGGGGGCGACGTCGCTGGAGATTGATCGCTGCCAGGCCCTGCCGTCATGGGCACGACATTCGAGGTGGAGGAGGATCGTGGTCGTGGTGTGGTGGTAGTCGAGTGCCACGTGAACCATCTGCGTGCCGTTCCCGGCGGCCATGGGGCCGATGTCGGTCTCGTCCACACGGCTGTAGGAGGAGCTGTCACTGCGGTACTCACCCTTCAGGCCCTCGACTCCGTCGCCCTCCACGGTGACGAGTACGGAGGCGAGAGCGGGGCCGGACTCTTGCCTGAGTACGAGCGCGCCGTAGGGGGTGCTGTCGTTGGTGTCGGTGTGCGCCCTGTCGACCACGAACTGCGGGCCGGCGGCCTGATGCCGGTCAACGTCCTCCGCATCGAGCTGGCGGCGCATCAGCGCGACTTGTTCCTTCGCGGCCTTCGCCTGTTCTTTCGCGGCGCCCGCGGACGCCGCGGCGGTGCGCGCCTGCCATACCGCGACGCCAGCCGCGCCGAGGCTCACCCCTGTCGCCGCGATCGCCGTGATCAGTTCACCGTCCACGTGTCCCGCCCCTCACCCCTGTTGCCGCCCTGGGGACGGCGCATCAACGACCCACAGGATAGGAGGTCGTCTCGTTGGCTTGTCTTCTGCACTGGAGGGTGATCCGGTTGTCGTGGCGAGATGGGGTTATACCGGGGCGGCAGCCGAGCTGTTCAAAGGGCACCAGTTCACTGAACACAGCGCTGTTCTGGAGCGGCCATGGGACATCATTCCCCTGCTGCGGGACGCACGCCGGTAGGAGGGAACCCCATGCGGGGCGTGCTAAGCCCAGCGCGCGATGTCCTACTGGGGCTCTTCTAAGGCGGCAGGGGCCTCCTGGATTAGGGCTTCGGCGGCAGTGCGTGCGGTGGACCATCCCCGGCCCCAGTACCAGGCGCCGAATTGCTGCTCGGCGTCGCCGCTGCGGGCGTCGTAGGGGCAGGCGTCGCCCGGGTCCCCCTGCGCGAACGCATCCTTCCCCTCCTGCATCAGCTTCCAGGCGGTCTGGCGGTTGAGCTGCACTGCTGAAGGCTCCTATCTTGTCGGCGGGAACAGGGGGTCCTGGCCGCCGTGCTCGTCCGGAGGCGGCCCGGAGGCGGCCTGACTGTGAGTGCGGGTCATCGGAGCGTCGTCGACATCGATGGCCCACACGTTCGGATCTGTATAGCGCCACACCTGGCCGGTCTCATCCCTGACCCAACCCGTCAGTGTGCCGTCCGGAGCCTGATCGAGCCATGCCTCCTCGCCGCCGGGGCCCTTGTACGCGGCGAAGGCATCGGCGGAGTCCGTCTCGTCTCCCTCATCGTACGGATCGCCCGACCAGGGGCGCGCGTCGCTCTCGGGACCTGCGGCGGCATTACCGTCACTCGACGAGGAGCCGCGATCGTCCGGCTCAGGTTCGGTCTCGTCGAGCGGCGGCTCGTCGGCTGCCTCCGTGCCGCCCTCCACGCCCGATGACGAAGCATTCTGCTCGGACATGGCGGGATCGGCTGACGCTGGCGCGCCGTCCTCGGACGGCGGGCCGTTTTCCAGCTCAGGGGTGTCGTCCTGGTCCTCCTCGTCGCCGAACGGCTTGCCGCTCTTGGGGAGCGCCTTGATCGCGAATCCGTATCTGATCACGCCGGGCAGGGTGAGGACGGCAGACCCCTAGTGTCCTGCGCTCACCGGGGACCTCCTTACGGCGTGGAGTCGAGCACGGTGGTGTGCCGCCCGAGCACGGCGCGCACCGACTGGACGTCGTTACCGGCGACGGTGCGCTGGGGCCCGGTGGGGGTGAGAAGGATCGGCTTGCCCGCGTGCAGTTCGACGAGAGCAGCCGCGCGTACGGAGCCGATCACCGGCCGCTCCGCGTCTCCGGTGACCCGCACCTGGTAGGCGGAACCATCATCAAAGCGACCGGTGACCAACATCGTTACCCCTTCTATCGGGTGGCCAGCAGACCAAGGAGGAACGCCCTCAAGTCGTCGTCCTGGTACCAGTCCCCGGTGAACATGGCCTGCATCGAGCGAGCGATGGTGTCACCCGCGGTCCTCTGCGTCTGCTGCTCGGCCAGGAGACGACTGAGCCCCGAGGAATCGTGGACGCGGGCGCCGGGGCGGCCCGAGTGCGTCCGCGTGAACCAGTACATCTGCGCCGCCATTTCCAGGTCCGGAATGTGCGTGACCAGGTGCTGCCCCAGAGCGTGAGCGGCCGTGCCGTTGCCCTCGTCGCCGAGGTCAGCGACCGTGGCACGGCCGACGCCCGGCTCGTACCGGCCGGCGTCTCCGCTGGTCGCGGTCAGACGGCGCACACCCGGAGTGCTCAGCCAGTCCCGAGGAAGGAGCCGCTGCACCCTGCGGACGGCGCGCTCGGCATCAGGAACGGTGTCGGGACCGAATACGAACCCCGCCGTGCCCTCAGGGCCGAGATCCCGGATGCCGGCCAGCGCCCCGGCGACCGCCTCGGGGACCGCTGCGGCGTATTGGCGCCGCAGGTCCTCCCACTCGCGCCGTGCGGTGGCGGCCTCCATACGCGCGGCGGCGATCTCGACCTCGACGTCGGGGTCGAGCGCCGTGGTCCGGGCAGCCTGAAGGTTGAGCAGACGGTGCTCCGCGGCCGTCAGGTAGTCGTCCGCGTGCTGGAGCGTGCTGTGGGGGTCGTCGCCGAAGTCGTCGCCCAGCAGTGTGGACAGGCGGCGGGTCACGTCCTGGTCGACGTCCGCGCCAGCAGCACGTACGGCGGCGAGGTGCCGCAGGGCGGCGAGTCCCGGCCCGTTGTCGGAAGCCCGGTCGGGCTCGGAGCGGCGGCCGGTGGCGCGGCCGGGCAGCCGACCGGCGGCAAGCTGCGCCCACGTCGTCGGCTTCCACCACGACGTACTGCGCTCCCTGTGGCCGAACTGACCCGGTTCCGGCAGCAGGTTGGCCCACTGGAACACGCGGGAGGCCAGCGAGTCACCCTCGACGTCCGGCAGATCCAGCGCGGCATGGAGGCGGGCCAGACGCCGGGACTCGGGCCAGTCCCGTACACGGGTCACCATGCGGTTCAGGAAGGCCCGAAGACGGGACAAGCGGTCACGGCTGCTGCGCCACAGCTCGGCGATCTTCCGGACTGCGGCCTTCACCAGCTCGACGAGCCGACGGCCCAGGCGCCAGAGCAGTCCCATGACCTGGGCGGCGAGTCCCGGCTGCTTCGCGGTATCCGGGGCGGCGCGGCGGACGATCCGCTCTGCCGTCGCCTGCCTGCCGTTGTCGAGCTGACGCGTCAGGTACGCGGCCAGCGCATCGAGGTCTGCCGGATCAACGCCGCCGTCCTGAAGGTGCTGGAGCAGCGACGCCACGGCGTCATCGGCGTGCCCCGTCGCCTCCGAAGACCCGACGCCCTGGGCGCCGGCGCCGGGCGCGGACGGGGCGCTGCGGCGCCGGACGGGCGCGGGCTCGTCGGGGACGGGGATGAGGCGAAGGAGACCGGCGGCCCGCTGCGCCAGGTCCTCGTCAGGCTCACCGGGGAGGGGTTCGAGGTCGTTGATGGTGCGGAGCGCGGCGCGGACGGTCCGGTCGTGGGCCTTGTCCCGCGCACGGCGAAGGGCCTGCTGAGCTGACGCACGGTCCCGGCCCGTGATCCCGGCGGCGTCCAGCGCGGCGCTGGCTTCTCGGCGGGCCTGCTCGCGGGCATCGCGAAGGGCGTCCGGCGTGAGCCGAAGCGCGATCTGCTCGCGCAGTGCGTGGATGCTCCCGGGCTGCTCCGTGCCGGCCACTGCCTCGTCGAGGATGCGGAGGGCCACCATGCGGCCGTGCTCGGCGATGATCTGGCGGCGTACGGACGCCAGCGGGGGGTTCGGCTCGCGCGGAGTGGGGGTCTCCGGTGCTGTAGCGGCCGGGGCGGTGTTGTCCTCGTCGCGGGTGGGCTCCGGCAACTGCCACACGGGCATGCTGGCGGGGACCATGCGACGCTTCCACTGCCGGTTCTCGTCCTCCAGCAGGAGACTGCGCATTCCGCCCGGGGCCTCCTCGACGTCGAGGACGCGGTAGGTGCGGACCTCGTTGTCGCGACGCTCGTCGGGTATTGCGATGACATCGCCTTCGCCGACCTGGGCGGCGGTGGACGGCCGGGGACGGTCGAGTCCTTCCGGAGCGTCGTCCGGGTCCAGGTGGTCAGCGGCGCGCAGCGCCGCCCGTCCGTCTCGGGTGGCGGGGTCGCCGTTGGCACGGAGCTGGGCGGCAAGCGCACTGGCCTGGGTGTCCGTCACAGGCAGATCGGCCCCGATACGGGCAACGGCCTGCTGCGCGTCGGGGTCGTCCTCCGGCGCGGAGCCGTGGTCGGCGATCACGGCTCGGTCTGCCGGCGTGAGGTCCGGATCGACGGTCGGACCGGCGACGGGGTCGAGGACGGCGGGCGGCTCGTGCACTGTGAAGTCACCCTCGGTCTCCGGCACGGTGTTGCTGAGCACCGGGGTGCTGCCGTCGGGGCCTTCGGCCTTCGAGATGACGGTGGCGGCGTCCATCTCGATACCGCCGAGCTCGCCCGTCGCGATGTCGACGTAGTCGAGGGTGACCCGGTCGCCGTCCCGGTCCGCGTCCCGGACTTCCACCGTGATCAGGGCGCCGTCGAGGTCGAGGACGATGACGTCGCCCTTGGAGGTGTCCCCAGCCGTGTGCGCGGTGACGCTGGTGACCGGCGCCTCTTGCGGGGTCTCGTCACGGACTTCGCCGACCACGCTCAGGTGGGAGGCGTCGCGGGTGACCGTGCCGTCAGCGGTGGTGACCGTGATGCGGTCTCCGTCGGCCTCGTCGACGGGGCCGAGGAGCGCGCCGTCGTCAGCGACGAGGTGGCCCGGACGAATCCGCTGGCCGGTGGAGGTCCAGCCGGCGGGGCGGTGGTCGTCCGTGTCGTCAGCGGTCAGGGACGCCGGTGCGACGCCCGTGTCGGTGTCGCCGTCAGACCACCGGACATTGGCGGTGGTATCGGTGACGCCCGTGACCGTGCCGTCGCGTCCGTCGGCGCCGGTGACGTGGCTGCCGGGGAAGAGACCCGTCCCGGTGGAGTCGGTGGCGATACGGTCCGGCAGATCGCCGCTGGCGACCTCGCCCTGGGCGCCGCTCACGGGGGTGCCCGGCGCGGACGACTCGGGCGCCTCGGCGCGGGCGGCCGTGGCAGTGAGCGGCGTGTAGACGGTGCTACGGGCGCCGGAAAGGCCGTCCGGGGACTCGCCGATCCGGATGCGCCACATCTTCTCGGTGCGGCCCTGGCGGGTCACGGCGACCTGCTCCGGATAGTCGAGCACGTATCCGGCGAGCGTGGTGGCACGACCGCGCCGGGTGGTGCCGTCGACACGAGCCATGTCGCCCGGGGCCAGGTGGTCGATGCTGGCCCAATGAGCGGGCTGGCCACCGACCGGCTCCGGCTCGGCGCTCGGCTTGGGCCGGGCCCCCGGGTCCTCGGTCTCTTCAGGCTTCGACACGGGATCGGCGGCGGGCTTCGCTTCCGAGGCCCCCGCCCTGTCCTCGGCCTCGTCGTCCTGGCGGGCACGCGCGTCCTGACCGCTCTCCTCGCGCGCCGCTTCGGGCGTGGTTCCCCGCTCCGCCTCGGGGCGGCTGCGACCTGTCCTGCCAGTGGACGGGTGGCGCTGCTCGCCGATGTTGCCGGCAGGGGCGTCAGAGTCCGTCGGCGAAGTGCCCGTCGTCTCGTCGGGGAGGTCCGTGCTGCTCGGGGAGGTGCCCGGCTCCCCGGGGCCGTCGGGCGCACGGCCCGCCTCATCGCGGTCCTCGGGGGGCAGACTCTCACGGAGCCATGAAGCCAGGAGAGCGCGCCGGTCCAGATCCCTGAGCACGTCACGGTTCTGCTGCTTGGCCGGAAGCGTGGACAAGACGTCCCTCAGCCATTCGAACTCGCCCTTGGCGTGGTCGATGTCCTGGCGCAGGTCGCCGCTGATCAGCTCGCTGTTGCGGAAGTTCGCGACGAGCTGGACGATCCCCTCGTAACGCTCCCGCACTGCCGGGTCCTTGGTCAGCCGCGCGGGCAGCTCCGGAAGCTCCGGATAGTGCCCGGCGAGATCCATCCTGACGGTCGCCCAGGTGTCCCCGTCCGGGTCGGTGGCGCTGACCGGAGTACGCAGAGCCCGCACGACGAGCGCAGCGACGGCCAAGTCCCTCGACGCGGTACGGGTGATGCCACCGTCACCAAGGACGAGAGAGGGGCTGCTGTCCCAGGTGGAATCCTTGGCCGCGCTCCCGCCGACGAGGCGGACGTGGCCGATCTTGCGGCCATCCATCCACACCTGGAACACGCCATCGCCGCCGCCCTCACGTAGCTGGGCGCGCTCAAGGAAGGCCCGGACCTGCTCGGGGCCGCCGAAGCGCGCGGCACCTTCCTCCTCGCTCTCCCGGCCCGGAGCAGCCGACGCCAAGCTGATGTCGTCGACATCGATCTGGGTGCCGGCGTCAGCGTCGGACGTGCGCGGCTCCTCGGCCGGAGAAGGGCTGGACGGAGCTGACGAGGGTCCGGGGACGAGGCCCGCGTTGCGCTGCTCCTCCTCGTACTGCTCCCGCTCGATCTTCTCGTGGGCGCGCCGCTGGGCCTTGAAGGCGTTGTACGTGACCCGGCCTCCGTTGGCGTCGTACCAGTCGATCAGCTCCTCGCTCGCGTACTCACGCCAGCGACCGAACCGGGAGAGCGAGCCCCCGGAGAACAGATCGCGCTCGTTCACGCGCGGCAGACGACGGCTGTTCTTGCTGTAGAAGTAGCCGTTGGTGGCCTCGATCGCGGCCTGGTAGCGCGCCTCGTCCCAGTCCGCGAACTCCTGCTGCATCCGCTCCTCGCGCGTCAGCGGACGGCGGGTGGCGTCGGCGCCCGAGAACCCGAGCGCCGCGTCCATCGCCTCACCGCGGCGACGCACTTCGTCAGCGTCGGCGGCCGGAGTCTCCGGGAAGGCGTCACGGACACGCTGGTCGACGTCGTCTCGGCGGTCCATCTCCGCGGTGACGCGCTGCTGGTCTGCCGGGGAAAGGCCCGCTCCCCACGCATCGGCGAGGTCTTCGTCGGTCCAGTCGTTCAAGTCCTCCGGCAGCGTGATCAGAGGCTTGACCAGTCCCGCTTCCTGCTCGTCGCCGTCCTGGTACAGGTCGCGCAGATGCCGCAGGGCCTCCGGCAGCGTCCGCCCGTCGCGGTCGCTCCACGAGGCGACGGCACTCGCCGTGAGCGGCTGGTGCCAGTCGATCTGCTGTCCGCCGGCACCGGTGATGATCTCGAAGAGGTCCGCGAGATCCCGAGCCTCGTCAACGGTACGAGCGGTGAGGGTGATCCCCCCGAACCGGCCGCCGTTGCGCGCCTGGGCGAAGTGCCAGCGTCGCATCCCATCGGGAGCGGTGTCATCGGTCCAGGTGGCGATCCCCCCTCCCGAGGAGAGCGACAGGGTGGGGTTGTCGGCGAGCTGGGCAAGGAATGCGCGGCGCTCCGGGGTGTTCTCCTCGGCGGTCAGGCCCTCGCCGCGCCTCCACGCTGCGCGCAGGCCATGCACGTCGCGAGGCGACCTGCGGGGGGCCGGCCCCTCCGAAGCCGTGCCACCGTCCTCGGAGGCACGCGAGTCGGCATCGGGCAGATGCGGGATGCCCGGTAGCCCCGGCAGGCCCAGCCCGTTGGGACCCCGGCCATCGGACCTACGGTTACTTCGACGTCGTCGGCGACGCCGCTCGTCGTCCTCCTCGTTGTTCTCCTCGGCGGAGTCGGTGCCGTCCTCCTCGTTCTCGCTGTCGTCTTCCTCGTCCTGGTCGACGTCCGGCTGTGAAGGCCCGCCGGACCCACCGGCCGGGGCATCGTCCGGTGCGGCACCGTCGGGGTCGCCGTCACGGCGGCGGTGGCCCTGTCGTTCGCTCTCGTCGCTCTCGTCGCTCTCGTCGCTCTCGTCGCTCTCGTCGCTCTCGTCGCTCTCGTCGCTCTCGTCGCTCTCGTCGCTCTCGTCGCTGTTCGGGGCGCCGCCCTGGGCGCCGTCGGCGGCGGGTTCTTCGGACGCGTCTCGACTATTCGAGTCCCGGGTGTCCTCGTCGTCGATCTCCTCGTCGGGGTAGCGGAGCCGGAGCTCGGCATCCCTGCTGTAGAAGTGCTCCTCGCCGTCCTCCGTCACGATCCGAACCCGGCCTCGGCCGGTGCGCTTGGGCGGTTCGGCCACCGTGCGCGTACGGCCGTCGGCGTCCGTGTACCGGTCGCCCTCGGCCAGGTTCTCCGGGCTGCGCATCTGCACGGGGCGCAGGCGGCTCGTGTCACGGCCCTCGTGGGCGGCGAACATGTCCGGCGTGCCGTACAGATCGTCGGGCTGGTCGAGGGGGTTGTCCGGGTCGGCGGCGGCCGGCTCCTGCGGGGCGGGTGCGGCGACGTCGAAGAGGCCCCCGTCATCGACGGGGTCGGGGGTGGGCTTCTTGGGCTCCGCCTTCGGGGCGCGCCCGGCTCTGCGGTCGTTCTCCGCCTCCAGGACGGCCATTCGCGTGCGGTCGGCGCCGGTCAGCTCACCTTCCAGCATCTCCCGCTCCATCAGGGAGACGATCTCGTCGGCGATCTCCTGCTCGCTCATCGAGGACGGCGCGCGGTCGCCTGCGGGGCGGATGGCTTCGAGCTGTTGCTCGACATCGTCGCGGTCGAGCGTGACCGTGTCGTCGGAGCCCTCGGCTCCCGTCTCCGGCACGTTCGGGGCAGACGGGGCGTCCTGACGGGCGCTGGTCAGTTCCTCCGGCCGGAACGTCTCGCTGCTCGGGCCGTTGGAGACGTTCACGGTGCCGTCGGCGTTCTCGCTGCCGACGTACCACCCTTGGCCGTCGGGGTCGGTGACGGGCTCGTCGAACTGGAAGCGGCCCGCGATGAGACCGCTGCCCGCTGCCGTCGGGGGCTCCTCCGGGGGATCTTCCGAGAGGGGCTGCGGGGATTCCTCGTCCGAGTCCTCGGGGCCGGTCGGCTGTTCGCCGGCACCACCCTCCTCGGCGCGGATCGCGTCGAGGACCTGAGCGACCTCGTCGGCCGGAAGCCGTACCTGCTCCTGCTCCCGCTCCCGGTCGCGGGGGCGCTCCGGGCGCTCGGGCTCGGGGAACTTCTTGTCGAACTCTTCCAGGGTCAGGACGGCAGCGCCGACGGCACCCTGGAGGGGTACACGGGCCGTGCGACGCTCCTCGACGATCTTGCGCCGCTGGGTCTTGGTGAGCTTCTTGTCGAGGTCGTCCTCGTCGATCTCCGGCAGCTTGTCGAGGTCCGCGATCCGTCCCACGATGTCGTCGAGCAGGTTGGCGCGGGCACGGGCGTGCTCAATCTGCGGGGTGAGGTCGGCAGCGCTCTGCGCGGACTGGAGCAGGGCCATCTGCTCGTCGAGTTCCGGCAGACGCCGCCGGTCGGCCTCCTGGAGTGCGGGGGCCTTCTCCAAGGCGTTGGTGAGCCGGGTGATCATGCCCGACCCGGCGCCGCGCTTCTTCAGGTCGTCCGGGGTGCGCTCGAAGCTGGAACGGGCGAGGTCGGGGAAGCCGACATGGGCGACGAGCTTCCCGTCCGCGCGCCGTTCCGTGCGCACGGCGACGTCCAGGCCGCCGAGCTGGCCGACGGTCTTCCACGGGCTCACGCCGTCGTGGGCGTGGTCCAGGAGCTGGGTGGCCACCTGCCGGTGCAGGGCCGCCGCCGCGTCGGCGCGCTCCGTGTAGGGCATGCCGCCGATGGCCATGCCGAAGGTGCCGCGTACGTCGCGGATGCGGGGCAGCGCCGCCTCGCGGCGGGCGATACCGGCCCGGGTGTCGGCGGTCTCCTGCTCCAGCTCCGCCAGTGCCTCGGCACGCCGAACGCGCTCGGCGGCCTCGTTGTGCTGGTCGATCTCCAGGTCACGCAGCTGACGGCGGGCCTTCATGAGCTGGCTCATGTAGGGGTTGCCGCCGATCTCCGCTTCCATCGTCTCGTAGTCGGGGTAGTCGACGTCGAGTTCGGTGACGGTGTCGCGGGTGTCGCTGTCGGCCATCTCGGGACGCTGGATGTCGACCAGGCCCTCCGCCTTGGAGGCGACGAATCCGGCCTTCCAGCCGTCGAGGCTGCCCTTGGTCGCGAAGATGTCGACCTCGACCTCGTCGTTCTGGTTGCCGTAGCGCAGGATGCGGCCGTTGCGCTGCTCCATCTGCGCGGCGCCCCAGTCCAGGTCCACGTGTGTGAGGGAGACCATGCGGTTCTGCGCGTTCATGCCGGTGCCGGCGACGCTGCTGGAGCCTATGAGGACGGAGACCTCGCCGTCCCGGGCGCAGCGGAAGAGCTCGGCCAGGTGCTCGGGCTTGCCGGACTTCTTGGCGTCCTGGACGAAGGCGATCTTGTCGGCGGGTATGCCGCCCTGGACCATGAGTCGCTTCAGCTCGGCGTACGCGTCGAAGTCGCCTCGGTTGTTGCCGCCCGGGACGCCCTCGTTGAGGAAGATCATCTGGAGGGCGCCGGGGACCGGGTGGTCCTCCGTGCTGCCGTAGTGGGTCTTGTAGACCCGGTCCTTGTGCTGGTGGTAGCGCTCGATGTGGCGGGCGGCGACGGCGGCGAGCTTCTTGCCGGCCGGGGCCTTGCGGTCGACGAGTCGCGGGTCCAAGGCCACGCTGGTGCCCTCGTTGGACACCGCGAGCATGTTGTCCTGGGAACGGTCGACATCCCCGTTGTGGATCGCGCGGCCACGGGCGACGAGCTTCTTCAGCCGGGCGGTCTGGTCCTTGGTCGGGTCGACCATGACCAGATTCGGCTGCCCGCCCTTGATCTTGGGCCGGGGGATGCCGACGTCGTCGGCGCGCTTGGTGTCCGCGACCAGGCCCCACATGGTCTTCATGGCGCGCCGGTTGTGGAACTCGGAGAACCGCTCGACGACGCGCAGGCCCGAGCCGTCGGGCGCGTTTTCGACGCGGAGGGTCTTGCGGCCGAAGGTGGCGGCCCACAGGTCAGGGGCACCGGCCTTGTAGGAGTCGAGGACCCAGGGGGCGGCCAGGGCGAGCATCGTGTACTGCTCGGTGATCGAGTTCGACAGCGGCGTGCCGGTGGCCAGGGTGACGGTCGCGCGGCCGGCACGGCGCCGGTGCAGATCGGTCAGCTTCTGGTGCAGGTCGACGCCACGGATGGACGCGGGGTCGCCGCCGCCCTCACGGGAGCGGAATCCGACGCCCTTGTACCGGTGGGCCTCGTCGACGACGGCGTAGTCGAACCCGAGGTCGTCCCAGTACGTGGCGCCGGGGGTGCGCATGGGCGCGGCGTTCTTGCTGATCTTGTTCTGGACCGTCGCGATGCGCTGCTCGATCTTGGCGACGATGAACGGGTGATCAGGGTTGGTGGCGTCCTCGTACTGCCGGTCGAGCTGTTCTCGCAGAGCCTCCAGCTCGCGGAACTCGTACTCCTCCTGCGCCTCCGGGCTCATCTTGATCGACCCGAAAGCGGGCTCGGTGAAGATGACCAGGTCCGGCTTGTTGGCGCGGAGCCACTCCAGGGTGCTGTCGCGGCGGCCGTCGGCCAGGTCCCCGCTCGTGATCAGGTGGATCTCGGCGTTGGGGTAGAGGTAGCGAGCCTCGTCGTACCACTGCTGGGCGAGGTGGTCGGGGACGACGGCGAAAGGCTTCTCGATCTGCCCGGAGCCCTTGAGGGCCTGGGTGCCCATGACGAGGGTGGACGTCTTGCCGAGCCCGACTTCGTGGGCGAGGATCACCGACCGCTCGAACTGCATGCGGGCGGCACCGCTCAACTGCCAGGCGTGCGGGTCGCGGTCTGGGGTGAAGCCGTCCAGGGACGGGCTCATGCCGTCGTACGAACGGACGACGTGCCCGTTCATGATCGTGTTGTAGGAGTTGGTCAGGCGGGTGAGGCGGTCGGCGTTGGCGGTGGCGTACTTCGCGAACTCCGACCGCATCTGGTCGGCCTTCTGCCGCACCAGGCGTGACGTTTCTTCGTCGACGTCACGCCGCTTGTCGTCGCGGTAGATCGTCAGCGATCCGTGGCCGAGGATCGCGCGGGCGATGTCGACGGCGCCCTTGCCCTTGGTCCCCTTCTCCTCGTTGGCCGGGACGCCGTGCAGGACGTTTTGGGCCTTGGGGACCTTGCCCGTGTAGAGCATCCAGCCGTAGCGGTCGTCGTGGGCGACGCGGAGCGTCTTGTCGCCCAGGTACTCGCGCAGGAACCCCTGAAGCAGCTCGGGCGGCGTCCAGTGCGCGCCCATTTCGGGCGTGAACTCGCCGATCGTGCGGTCGGTGGGTTGGACGGCTTCGAGCGCGGCGACGTTGACCTGGAACGCCGGATCGCGTTCGGCGGCGCGGCGGGCGTCGGCGAGCTTGTCGCGGACCGGGCCGGACAGGTAGGCGCCGGCCAGCTCCAGGCGTCCGGTGGTGGGGGCGGTGAACACCTCGGTGCCCAGGGCCCGCAGAGCGTCCTGCGGGGTGGTGTTCAGCAGGCGGGCGATCTCGGCGAGGTCGACCTCGCCGGTGGCGGCGACGACCGCGGACAGGGCGGTTTTCGGGTCATCGGTCTGGTCGAGCGGCTGCCGGCGGGCGGCGGCCCGTTCGGTGAAGATGCGGGAGAGGACCGGTTCCTGCTTGTCCGCGTCCCAGCGCTCCAGCGCGAGGACCGACCCGGCGTCGGGGTCGGAGCGGAAGTAGCCCCAGGCGGTCGGGGTGCGCTCCTCCGTGCCGTCCTCTCGGACGCCGGTCTTCATGGTGCGGAACTGGCCCGGCTTGGACAGCGGCCCGTACTGCTGGACGTACGAGGTGTGCAGGTCACGAAGCTGCGCACGCAGCTTCTCGGCTCGCTCGTCCTCCTCGTGCTTGCGATCCAGGACGCGCAGCTCGGCAGCGGCGTCGCGGAGCTGCATCAGGGCCCGGAGCTGGTTGGCCCGGCCGTCGGACGGTTCGACGACGACGGGGTTGCCGCCGTTGACGTGCTGGTAGAGCTGGCCGTCGTCGCCTTCGTAGAGGCGGCCGGTCCAGTCGTTGGCGTGCTTCTCGCGGGCGGTCTGGAGGTAGACGGGAAGGCGGTCGTCGCCGTCGGGGTGCGGCTCGTAGCCGAGGCCGTCGGACTTGGCCTTCTCGGCAATGTCGCAAAGGGCGTCGCGCAGCTGGTCGGCCGCCTTGCCCGGGTCACCCTTGACGGTCAGGCGCGGGCCGTACGGTGACGACTCGGTGGTGAGGTCGCCCAGGACGTGCTCAGGGTGCTGGGTGAAGTAGTCGTTGACGTGCTCGCGGGTGTTCCCGACCTTTCGCTCGGGTGCGTTCAGCCAGGAGGTGTCTCCCGGTTCCTGGCCGTCGGCACGGCGACGCAGCACGAGGACGTCGGCGACCACGCCGGTGCCCGCGTCGGTGAACACTCCGGACGGCAGACGGACGGCACCAATGAGGTCGCCGTACTTCGCGATCTGCTTACGGGCCTTGTCGCCCTTGGAGTCCAGGGTGTGCCGGGAGGTGATCAGGAGCGTGATGCCGCCGGGGCGGGTCAGCGCGAGTTCCTTGGTGATGAACCCGTTGTGCAGGGACTCGGACGGGTACCGCTTGTCGCCGAAGGGGACAGCGGCGAAGGGCACGTTGCCGATGGACGCATCGAACAGGCCGACTGGGGCGTCCGTCTCGGCGAAGTTCTCGTTCAGGACGTTGACGTCCGGGTAGATCGCCTTCGCGATCCGTGCCGTGGTCGGGTCGAGCTCGACACCCGTGAGGCGGGCGTCCTTGGGGGAGACCCCGAAGAACGTGCCGCTACCGGACCCGGCCTCCAAGACGTCGCCGCGCTCGAACCCGAGGGCCTTGAGGCCGTCCCACATGGCCTCGGCTACGGCCTGCGGCGTGTAGTGCATGGACAGCGTGCCGCGTCGGGCCTGCTGCCACTCCAGCGGCGTCAGCTCGTTCGAGAGCATGGCCCGCAGGTCGGCGTACTCGGCCCAACGGGCGTGGTCCTGCGTGAACTTCCCGTACCGGGCGCCGCCCTGCTGGTAGCGCGGTTCCTTCTCGTTCGGCTCGGAGGCGAACAGAATGGGGACCGAGCCCCAGCCGCTCCAGCGGGCGAGGGTGCGCTTCTCCTTCTCGGTGGCCGGACGCTTCTCCCGCTCCAGCCGCTTCAGGACCCGGATGGCCTCGACGTTCGCGGCGGCACGCTGAAGAGGCCCGCGGGGCGCGGCGTCGGCCGGGTCCGGCCGGAACCGGCCTACATGTCGTACACCTCGTCCTTCATCGCCATCAGATCCCGCATCTCCGGCGTGAGCGTCGGCAGCTCCTCGGTCTCCGGCTCGGGCTCCGGCAGCAGATCCCGCAGCACCATCTCGGTCGCGGTCGCCCGGATCTGCCTGAGCTGACCCGCCCTCCGCTCGTACTCCGTCGCCGCCGGCACGGTCTGCTCCAGCGCCTCCTCGGCCACCAGGATCGCCGTCTCGATCTCCCTGCCCTTGCTCAGGAAGAACTTCTCCGGGTCGGCCATCTGCGCCAGCTCCCTGGGCAGGTACTTCGTCCAGTGATCCCTGGCCACCTGGCTGTAGATGCTCATCCTCAGCCCCCTCATCCGTGCTCAGCGCGGCGCGCAGGGCTGCCTGCTGCGCCTCGATCTCCTCGCGGGAGATGACCTTGCGGTCGTCGTCCCCGCCATCCTTTCGTACATCCGTGCGCGCGGCGTCGATGCCGTGCATCGCCGCGTTGATCGCAGCCAGTCGCGTACGGGCCTTGGACCGGTCCGACGAGTCCAGCTCGCGGTCGGTGGACCGCAGCATCATCTCCCGGGACAGTTCCTCGGTGACCCGCTGGAACTCCGCGAGCAGACCCTCGGGGATCTCCAGGACGGCGCCCTTGCCGATCTTCCCGGTGATCGGGTTCGTCCGGTCCGACCAGCCGTAGCCACGCCCCTGAAACCGGCCGTAGAGGGTCTGGCGCTCCTTGGTCGCCGACGGGAAGGAGTCCGCGCGCCGGGAGGACTGGTACAGCTCGAAGAACATCTTCGGCACCCACACCTGGTGGTTCCGCCCATACAGGCGGACCGGCTCGGTGTTGGGGTCGGTGTCGTAGTTCTCGACGAGCGCGGCCAGGGCCTCGGACATGCTCGGGAAGGAGCCCAGGCCGCCCCCGTACTGGTCGGTCTTCGCGTTCCACCCGGCCTTCGGGCCGCCCGCCCAGGTGGAGCCCGTCTCGTGGTACGAGACCTCGCCGTACGAGTTGCCGTCGACCCGGACCGAGACCCTGTAGTGCGCCTTCAGCGGGTCTTCGCGGGTCTCGGCGCGCCGCACGGTCTCCTCGCGGCCCTTCGCACCGCGACGGTTCTGCTCGTCGAAGACGGCCCGCCGGCGCTCCTCCAGAGCCTCACGCTCGGTGCCGGACGTCAGGTTGCGGGCCTTCTGGAGCTCGCGGAACTCCTTGACGAGATCGCCGTCTTCGAGGCCGGAGGGATCGGGCCGGCCCCGGTAGATCTGCGCCTTCCTGTTCTGGCGCTCCTCGTACACCGCGTTTCGGCGGGCGGCGAGGATCTTGTTCTGCTCATCGCCCAGGTGCCGCAGCCGCACCGGCAGCTTGACGAACTCCCGCTCCAGTTCCTCGTCGTCGAGGTCCTGTACCGGCGGGCGCTGCTCGATCCGGCGCAGCTGCCGGCTCTCCTGTTCGGCCTGGGCGTTGCCGAGCCGGGACGAGACCTCGTTCCACAGGTCGCGCTCGGGGGCGAGGTCATCCTCCTGGTGAATCGACTCGCTGGGCTTGTGGGCGCGCTTCAGTCGGTCCAGGTCCTGGATGTACGAGGTGAGGGCGTCGTCGTCGAGGTCCTGCGGGGCCGCGACGTGCGAGATTCGTTCGGTGGAGCGGCGGCGGCGGTCCGCGTACAACGCCCGCTCGTCGTCATTGAGCCTGTCGCCGCGACGGGAGCCGTAGGTGCCGCGCTCGCGCTCGGAGTTGCTGATGGCCTGGGCGAGGTCGACGTCGCTGAGGGCCGTAGCCCGCTCCTGCGGGCCCTTCTGCTCGCCGTCCTCGGCGATGGCGCGGCGGCGCTCCAGCTCCGCGTCCACCTTGCGCACGGAGTTGAGGGCCTGCTGCTTGCTGCGCGGGGACCTTGCCGTCTGGGCGTGCAACTGGAGGTTGGTGCGGTGCTCGCGCAGGTCCGTCTCGGACATGACGCGGAGCTTCTTGGCTTCCTCGTCGAGCGGCTGCGACGACTCTGGAGCGCCGGACGTGTGGGTGGTCTCGTCCGTGAAGCGGACGTTGCGGCCCTGGCGGACGAAGGCGGCGAGGATGTCGGCTGCCTTGCGGTCGCGGGTCTCCGGCTTCCACTGGGTGCCGGTGATCCGCGCGCTCTGTACCGGGGACCAGGCGAGCTTGCCAGCCGCGTTGACGGCCCGGTCATCGGTGGGATCGTCCTTGACGGTGCCGCGCACGGCGACGATGCGCTTGGTCTTGTGGATGGTCCATGCGAGGTGGACGCGGTCGGCCTGGGACGGGTCGGTGGTGGCCAGGTGGTGGCGGGCGATGATCTGGTCGGCGATGTTGAGGTGGCCGCCGATGGGGAGCCGTACGCCGTCGACGGTCGCGTGCCGGTCGCTGTAACCGCCCTCGACGGACGCGATCCGGCTGCCGTCGGGGCCGTACACGGTGAGCGGACCGGGGTTCCAGGGCGTTGCCCAGTAGCCGGGCACGCCGTCGACGGGTTCGGCCTCCGCGGGCACGCCGGCGGGCCGGTCGCCGCTCTCCTCCGGTGCCTCCTCGGGCTCGGGGGCCTGTTCCTGCTCCGGCTGCTCGTCGTCCTGACGCGGCCCGGACTCGGTGGATCCGGAGTCGGAGACGTGGTTCTCGGCGCCGTTGTCCGGTGCCGGGGTCGGCTCAGCGGGCTGCTCGACCTTGGCGTCCGGGTTCGACTCGTCGCCGAACGGAGGGCGCCGCAGCGTCTCGGCGAGCCGGTCGGTGGCGATGCTGTGCTTGGGCGGGTGCTCCTGGTCCCACAGGGCACGTGCGGCCGTCCACTCCTGGTGGTAGTCGCGGCCCTTGTCCGACCGCCACGTGCCCCGGTAGTCGGCGAAGGCGGGATCGGAGAAATCGAGCGGCGTGCCGTCCTTGCCCTTCAGCATGCCGACGATGTGGTCGGCGAAGCCCTTCGCGTCCGCCTGCTTGTCGAACCACCAGCCCATCTGCTGGCCGGTGCCGGTCGCGTGCAGGTACCAGTCGCCATCAACGCGGCGGGTGATGAACTGGCCGTCTCCGACGAGCTTGAGGCGCTGCTCCTTGACCAGCTCGTCGAGAGCACGGGCGGCGACGCGGTCCTGCTCGCTTCCCGAGGCCCGCAGATCTGCGGCGCGCCGGGCCCAGTTGTCCCGAGCCTGCTGGAGAGTGGTGAAGCGGCCTCGGGGCTGAGCGGCCTGCCGTACCGGCTTCGGAGGCTCGGTACGGCCCTCCTTGTCGCGGGAGGCATGGAAGTCGCGGAACGCGCGGCGGATGGCCTGCTCGGCGCTCTCGCCCTTGGTGGAGCGCCACCCCTGGAGCCAGTTCCCGATCTTCGGGTCGGAGAAGTCGATGGGCTGGTTGAACTCGCCCGGCATGACGTGGCCGTTGCGTACGTTCTCGTGGATGGAGTCGGCTGCGGCCTCCGCCTCGTTCCGGCTGGCGAAGTCGCCGACGTCGAGGTAGCCGCCAGTGCCGGTGGCTGTCAGGTACCAGCGGCCGTTGGCGTCGTCGCGGGTGGTGACCAGGCCGCCGGTCGGCGTGACCTGCAAGTCCTCGTCACCGGCGAGGCGCCGCAGGGCCGCCGAGTTGGTGCCGGGCTGCTCGGCCAGGTCGAGGAAGTGCCGGCGCACCGCGGCCGTGTCTTTGAAGCGGCTACCGGGCAGGGCCTGCCGGTTCGGCAGGGCGTCCGTGTCGACGTCGTGCGAGCCGTCTTCCGGCTCATCCTGGTCGTCGTCCTCGGGAGCGTCGCCCTCGTCATCGCCGATCGCGTTGCCTTCGTCGTCGACGTCGTGCGGGGCGTCGGGCGTGTCCGGGTCACCGTGGTCGTCGCGGGACAGCCCGAGGCCGCGGCGCTCGTCGGTGTCCCGGCGAGCGTCCTCCTCCTCGACCTTCTTCTGGTTCGCGGTCGGCGCGGAGCCGTCGGGGCGCGCCACCATGGTGATCCACTTGGCGCTGGTGCTGTGCCGCCGTCCCGTGTACGTGCCGTCGGCTGCGCGGTCCTGGACGAGGACGCGGTCGCGGGGCAGGGCGCGTACGACGCGGGCGAGGTTGCCCGACCACAACCTCGCGACGCCGCCAGTCTCGATGAACCTGCCCTTCGAGTCCCGAGGGTGGAGGGCAGGGTTCCACGGCCGTCGTACGGACTTGGCCTCAAGGGTGCGACTCAGGTCGGTCGGGGCGGTGCGCATCAGCATGCGCGGACGATGCAGAGCGCGACGGCCTAACGTCGCGGCCTGCCTCTCCGGCGGGGCGGCCCTCTACGGAGACGGGCTCACATCGTCTCGGCCAGGATGTGTACCGCGAACCAGACGGAGAATCCGGCCCACCCGACGGCGAACGCCGCGCGGCCGGCCTTGGAGGTGCGGGTGTGGAACAGAGCCCGGACGGTTTCGCTCAGGGTGTCGCCTTCGCGCCGGTTGACCAGGGCGATGGTCTCGGCGACGGCGAACATGCACGTCCAGATGAACCAGACGGCGGGCCAGATCACAGGGTCTCCTTCGGGGCAGGGCCGGTGCGGTACCGCAGCCGGCAGCGGCAGTTCGTGGTGAGGTCCGCGGGGGCGAAGGGGTCGCCGGGGTAGCGCAGGCGGACATGCTCCACCTCGAACGCGGTGCCGACGGGCAGCGTGACGCCGTCGAGCTGCTGGTGCTGCGGCCGTACGCGGGCGTCGCGCCTCGTCACCCAGGTACGCAGGACCGACGGCCCGACGCTCTCGGCAGCAGCGTCAGCGCCCCCGTTCACGGTGGTCACCGCACAGGACTCGGCGATGTGGCTGATGAGCGGCGCGGCACGTTCCGCGAAGAAGCGGGTGCTCACCTCGTCGAGATCAGCGAGGGTGGTCGTCTCGTCCTGGGCGGCGTCCAGGACGTCAGCAAGGTCCGCGAGAAGGGCGAGGACGGCGCGTCCGGATAGGGCGGCAGCGGTGAGAGCGGCGGCAACGGCGCCGGCTGGCACGCTGCCCGTGCCCGTCAGGCGGGTGGTCACCCTCTGAGCGGTGGACGACGCGGTCTGCTGAAGGACCGGAACGAGGGTCGCGACCACCTCCTCCTCCCAGCGGGCAGCGCCGACGACGCGCTGCCCGTCGATCGCCGCCGTCCCTCCGCGCAGGTCGGTGTCTCCGTCCGGTGTCCAGTACCTGGTGTGCTTCCGCAGCTTCGGCGAGCGCAGCCGGGCTCGGATCACGCCCTCCTGGCGGGCCAGGAGCGCGGTGAGCACGGCCGTGACCGCTGAGGCCGCCGTGTCGAAGTCGGAGTCGGCGACCTCGAAGCCGTTGTCGGAGGCGGACTTGCCTTCCAGCGGAGCACGCGCGGCCTCGGCATCCGCCGCCGCGTCCCCCGAGCCCGCTGCGGTGGCGGTGGAACGGGCCGCCTCCACGTCGGCTGCCGCTTCACCGTCGACCGGATGAGGGCGCTGCTCTCGTGCCGCGATGACGTCGGCAGCGGCTGAGCCGAGGGAGGGCACGTCCAGCATGCTCCTTGCTGCCGCCACGTCGTCCGCAGCTGACGGCCCGGTCGCGCCGGTGGACTCGGCCTCAGCGACGGCGGCAGCTGCCGAGTCGGCCCCGGAAGACGGTGGCAGGGCAGGCGGGCCTCCAGCCCCAGGCAGTCCCGGCGTTCCACCGGCTGCGGGGTCCTGCGCGACACCGAGCGCGGCGGCGTCCGCCTCGTTCGCGGGCACGGGCGCCTTCTGGGGGCTGATCCACAGGGCCCGGCTGTGGGGCACGTTGAACGGCCGGCGCCCAGCGACCTCTCGATACTCGTCGGCCGTGATGAGTCCCGCGTTCCACTCCTCCCGGGCCTCTGCCCGGCGCTGCCGCCGGGGGAACTCCAACGCCTCGACGCCGCTCGTGTCGAATCGGATCGACCAGCCGTCGTCGAGATCGAAGTCGAAAGCGGACGCGATCAACCCCAGGTGCGGCAGCTCCGTGTGCTGCCAGTAATTCCACTCCTCGCGATCCGCGTTCGCATAGGTCCGCTCGGACGCGTTGCCGACGATGCTTTCCGGCACGCCGAACGCGCTCAAGATCTCGTCCTTCGCCGCCTTCGCCAAGGACTCGTAGTTCATGTCCCGGGGCCGGGTGCTGGTGTCCACGTAGTTGAGGCCCCCGGGCCCGCTGCCGACGACCACGGTCTCGCCAGCCTGCTGCGCCCCTGGTGCGAGGCGCTGCTGAATCCGGTCGATCTCCCGCTGGTCCAGTCCGTCGACGTCGATGGCCACGATTCCGCTCGGCCTTGCGTCGTTGTCGATGAAGGCGATGTTGTACAGGCGGGCCTTGACGTCGAGGTCGACGGACAGACCGGCAGCTTCGAGCGGGGTGACGCCGCAGAAGGGGTCGGTGGGGTGAGGGTCCCTCAGCCAGACCACGCGACTGGGGTCGAGCTCGCGGATTCTGCCGTCGTACGTCGTGAACTGGTAGTGGCTGAGGTAGTCGCCGTGCGGGTCGGGTATCGGTTCGACTCGGTTGGGCGGCAGCAGATCGAGCCGGGTGATCGTGCCCGCGCGCGAACGGGTGACCTCGACGAACGCCCCCCTTTTCGAGAGCAGGAACTGAGCCGACAGCCTTTTCTTGAAGACCGCCGCGGTCTCCAGGGGATTCGCTCGGACGTTCAGCACGCGCAGCAGGGGATGGTCCGTGAGGGTTTCGGCGAACTGGCGGTCGTCACCGCCTCGCCCGATCTCGATGCTGAGCGCCCCAGGGTGCTTGGAGATCGCCTCGACCGCCTTGAAGGTCCAGACGGACCGCTCGTACCCCTCCTGAACGACCCGGTCCAGGTCCCACCCGGCCCCACGGTTCTCGGCACCCCACACGGTCGTCGTGCCGGCGTACGTCATCGACACGTACGCCGAACCGACCGCCGCGGACTTCTCCTCCACCTGCACCGGACGAGGGGTGAGAAGGCGGCGGAGACCGGGAAGGAACTCGCGCGGCATCAGGCCCCCTCACTGGCCAGCCACGCCCCCACAGCCACGGCCGCCGCACCGATCTCCACCCACGCGAGCGGGGACGCGTACAGGAAGGCCGTCACGACGCTGGCCGTCGACGTCACCCCGGTCAGCACCCACGCCGCGATCCGCCCGCGCCGTCCACGGTTTCGCAGGATGAAGTAGCTGAGGCTCAGGGCTGCCGCCGTCGTGACGGTGCTACCCAGGACCGGGTGGATGCGCCCGAGCGAGAAGAGGACGACCAGCGCGCCGATCGCGGCGAGGAGCAGGCCGACGGCCTCTCGTACGAGGCGATCTGTCGAGGGGGACTCAGGTGGTGTGCTCACGGCGCGCACCCTGAGCGGAGGGTGTGGCTACTGTCGCGTGCTCGACGAGCGGGTCACCGGGGACGGGTGACGCCCGCCATGTACGCGCCGATGCCTCGGCGCTGGATTCGCTCGCCGGGAATGATCCGGACGCCCTTCGGCGGCGGGGGCAGCTTCCGCTTCTTCCGGATGGACTGGTCCCCGCCGATCAGGTGGCGATTGTCCACCTTCTCCTCGCACGGCCTGCCCTTGACCGTCTCGTACGGGCGGCGGCATGCCTTGCAATAGACCTCCAGAGCGTCGACCCGCTGACCGGCGGCGGCCTTGAAGGAGCCCCGGAAGTCGGCGATGCTCGCGATGCGCGGCTCGACCTGGATCTCGGCCGCGACGACCCACGTATGCGTGAGGTCTTGAGGTTCAGGGAGCGGCGGGGCGGATATAGGAGGCTGGCCCGGCCGGTCTGCCTGCCCAGCAGGCAGGGAGGCTGGGCCGGTCGAGAAGAGGGATTCTTGCCAGAAGGACCGGCCAGTGGCCGGCGATAGGGGAGCAGTGGCGGTTGTCACCCAGTCCTCCGAACCGTGTCGCGCGAGGTTGACACAACCGTCAACCATTCCCCTCTGAGTACGCCGATGGTGTCGGATCTGTTACAGCAGGCTCGGTGTCCTCGCGTCCGATCATGCTCGGCACAGCCGGTGAGCGGATTGTCGCGATCGGTTGGATCGGGTCAACGGCGTACGAGGGCTCGGCTAGCCTTGCTGTCGGTCGCATGCTCGTCGCTCTAGGAAGCTCCGGAGAGATTCATGTCCGTTCTTATCGCCGGGGGAGCCGGTTACATCGGCAGCACGGTGGCGTCGGCCTGCCTGGATGAGGGGATCGAGCCCGTCATCCTCGACAGCTTGGTCCGAGGCCGCCGCGAGTTCACTGACGGCCGGGTCTTCTACGAGGGCGACATCTCCGACGGGGCCCTGATCGACCGCATCTTCGCGGAGCACCCGGACATCACGACGGTGGTGCACTGCGCCGCGCTCATCGTCGTCCCTGAGTCCGTCGCTGACCCGATCGGCTACTACGAGGCGAACGTGGCGAAGTCGCTGGACTTCGTCAGCCATCTGCACCGGAATGGTTGCGATCGCCTGATCTTCAGCTCGTCTGCCTCGATCTACCAGGCAGAGGACGGCTCGCCGGTCGATGAGAACTCGCCGCTGGCTCCGCAGAGCCCGTATGCGCGGACCAAGGCTCACTGCGAGGAGATGTTCGCGGACATCGCCGCCGGTGGCGGCCCGCGCACTGTGTCGCTGCGGTACTTCAACCCTGTCGGGTCTGACCCTGAGCTGAGGACGGGTCTCCAGCTCAGGCGGCCCACCCACGCCCTGGGCATGATGATCCTGGCCCACCAGGAGGGGCGTCCCTTCGCCATCACTGGAACGGACTACCCCACGCGGGATGGATCCGGCATCCGTGACTATGTCCCTGTCTGGGATCTTGCCAAGGCCCACGTGGAAGTGATCAAGAGGTACGACACCCTCGTCACGAGGGAGAAGCCGTCGCTCGCGATCAACCTGGGCACCGGCTCCGGTACCACCGTGCGCGAACTCGTGGATGCCTTCAACAAGGTCGTCGACACGCCTCTGGCTACCGTCGACGCAGAGGCGCGTCCCGGCGACGTGGCTGGTGGCTACACCAAGAGCGACCGTGCCGAAAAGCTCCTTGGGTGGAAGCCGCGCCTCACGTTGGAAGAGGGCATCCGCAGCGCCCTGGACTGGATCCCCGTCCGCGACAAGATGCTGGCGGACTGACCCGGCCACCGCTCTGAGCTGGCCGTGGCGCGCCCGAGGGCATGCCACGGCCAGCCTGGCGGGTCGAGCATGGGAGTGATCACGGCTGGGCGAGACGGATGCTCGAAGCCCCCATGTTGTCGACTAGCCGGCCACCACGGTCATGATCTGTTCGCGGAGTTCGGCTGCCTCCGGGGCGCTGGCGTACGGCTCCGCTTCGTCGTGTAGCTCAGCCAGGCGGTCGCCGACCCGCGCGCTGCCGACGACCTCGAACAGCGCGAGCGCGGTCTGCGTCTCCTCGCGGGCCCCCGTCACTTCCCCGACGGTGAGATGGGTTCGAGCCAGGCCAAGGTGGTCGAACGCCTTGCTGCGGACCCGGTGCTCGGGGCGTAGTTCGAGTGCGCGGCCGAGGAGCTGCAAGGAGCGCTCCGCGCGGCGGGCGCGTCCGGGGCTGTAGTCGTTCTTCGCCGAGATCTGGTGGGCGATGCCGATGGTGGCGGAGAGCTCCGCCTCGTCGAAGAAGGCCATGTGGGCAGGCTCTTGGCGCGGGTCGACCGCGGCGAAGAGTTCTTCAGCAGCCCCGGCCGCGCGTTCACTCTCGTTGACCTGGCCGAGGATGGCGTGGAAACGGGATTCGAGGGCGGACAGCATCGATCGTGTGGCGGGGGTGGCGTGGCGGCGGGCTCCGTACTGCGCGAGGGAGACGAGGTCGAGGGCTTCGTCGTAGTGTCCCAGGTGGGACATTTGTCGGGCCATGCACTGGAGGATGTGCGCGCCGAGGGCCTTGTCTCCGGCTTCGCTGGCAGCATGCAGGGCGGTGATGAAGATGCGCTGGGCCTGCTTGTGCATGCCGGCGTCGAAGGTCATCCATCCGGCGACGGAGCCGAGGTCGGCGACGGCGGAGAACAGAGCTCGCCCGGTGGTCTCGTCGTACGCGGCGCTACTCAGGAGGGCGTTGGCGTCGGCCATCTGTGCAATGACAGCCTTGCGCGAGAGGATCCCGCCGTGGCGGTTGTCGGCATCGCGGAACATGTCAGTGATGGCGTGGATGCTCTTGATGTCGCTCGACCCGATACGGCTGCCGACCCGCACGATGAGGTCCGAAGGGGTGGCTGTGGCCCAGTGCTGGAGAGGGTCGAGGAGGTCCTGGCCCGTGTGGATGGCGTGGGCGTCGTCGTTGTGACGGCTGTGAGGGACCATCATCTCGCTCCGGGTGAGGTGTGCGATTGCTCAGTGACAGCGCGGGCGCGGGTGGTATCGGCACGAAGTGACGCCGCTGTATGAGAGGACGGCGCCCCGAGAAGCCCGGCCGCCTGGGCGGTGGCCTGGAGAGCACGCCGGGTCTGCGGGGTGAGGATCTGGTGCTCTGAGGAGTGCTCAACGAGGTCTCGGGCCGCGTAGCCGTCGCCAGCCACCAGGGTCTCATTGACGAGACGCTGCGAGACGGTTTCGGCGTTAGCGGAGAGGTCGAGGACGGTAAGACCCCAGCGTGTACGGAAGACAGCGAGGCCAGGCTCGATGCGTCCGTCGAGGTAGCGACGGATCATGTGCGAGACGGCCGAGTCCACGGTGCCGGAGCCGACGGCCATGAGGCACGCGACGGTGAGACAGGAGGCCACATCTTCCTCCCACGAGTCGGTGAAGCGGGAGGTGTTGAGTAGGGCGAGGGCTGCTTCCGGCTCTCCATCGACGAGACGAGAGAGGACCGCGACCTGCCGTCCGTCGAGCAGGCGGCCTCCGATGCCGTTGTGCTTTTCCACCTGGCGAAGGGCTTCCTTCCACCGGCCGGCACTGATGAGCGCCCGGGTGCCGTCGGCGAGAAGGACTGTCCAGAGCCACTGGACGACCTTTTTCAGGTCGTCCTTTGATGAGGTCAGGTCGACCAGCGAGAGATTTCGACCATCGATCGTGGCTTCCGGGGCGCGGCTGCTCACTGCCTGGAACAGGTCTGACAGCAGCTCGTACGCGGCTTCGCCGTCACTGGCGCGGATGCGGAGGCGAGCAAGGTTGACGAGGGGTTCCAGCGCGAGCCGGGCAGCGTGTGCAGAGAGCGGCCGGGGGCCTTGAAGGTACACCTCGGCATGGGCCCAGCACAGGGTACGGGCCAGGGCCGGTAGGCCACAGTCGCTGGCGATGAGTGCGGCCTTGTTCTGCGTGACGGCGGCCTGGACAAGGTCGCCGTCACGCTCGGCCGTGTCCGCCAGCTTGGTGATCTCCCTCAGCCGTTCGGCGATCGGCGGGCACGCTGGTCGCGGGCGGGCGACCAGCGGGAACCGTCGGGCTATCTTGCTGGCGTCCACGTCACTGCCACTCGATGACGAGTCGGTTGAAGCCGGTGTCGATGACGAACTGCCCGGAGCGCGGTTTGACCGGCTCTCCGTTCACCGGCAGCAGGGTGAAGTCGACAGACCGGTCACGGCGCTCCTCGTCCCACGTACGGATCTCCGTTGCGACCTTGCCAGCGAGGGCTTGAGCGTCCGGGCCGTGCCCGATGACGCCGAACTCGTACAGCGTGCTTCCGTCTGGCGCCGTGCGGTCGGCCTTGCGGCGGGTGAGGTAGGTCAGGGTGCCGCCCTCGAAGGTGGCGGTCGCGCTCCTGTATGGGTTGGTGAGGAGCCCGCTCTCGATGGCGGTGGGCTTCGCGGGCATGTGGCTGATGCTGTTCGGCAGGGCGCAGGCCAGCCACAGCTCCAGCCATTCGGGGGACTCGGGCCCGCGGAGGGTGACCCCCGTCCAGGCTTCCACGCGGGGACGGGCGAGCACTCCGGCCAGGGCGTCGGGGTCCGTGTTCTGGTCGCTGTTGACGACCAGGGTCACGCTGTCGTCTTCCGTGAGCGGGACGAACAGCCGCGGGTCGTCGGCCATGCCGCTGCGCAGCGGCATGAAGGTGTTCATCTCGCTGTTCACGCTGCGCCAGGCACCGTCGCTGTGCTCGAAGGTGATCGAGCGCGAGACGCTGCCGCGCACCCTGATGGGGGTGAGGAGACGGCCGGTGGGGGAGAGCTGGTCGAGCAGGTCCTGGGGCAGGCCGTGTGCTCCGACGGTGAGTTCGATCAGGTCGTACGGGGCGTTGTCGGGGTAGCCCTTGGCGCCGTCGCCGAGGATGACCGTGACGTTCTCGGCGCCGGCGGCAGCGAGTCCCGCGCGTGCTCCGTCGACGATGTCGGCGTCGACGTCGATGGTGGTCACGTGGCCGTTGTCGCCGACGAGGTGGGCGAGGAGGGCAGCGTTGTACCCGGTGCCGGCTCCGAGTTCCAGGACGTTCATGCCGGGCTCGACCTGGGCCTGTTCGAGCATCATGGCGATGATGTCCGGCTGTGAGGCGCAGCTGATCGAGCGGCCGGCGGGGTCGAGCTTGGTGTTGACGGTGGTGTTCGCGTACGCCTTCTCTACCGGGACGTGGGGGACGAACAGGTGCCGGGGGATGGTACGCATGGCGTCCTCGACGGCCCTGGAGCGGATCTTGCCGCGCTCGATCAGGCCGTCGGCGTACTGGGAGCGCAGGATGTCGGAGCTGGTGTCCGTGGTGCTGTTCACCTCGGGGACCGTACCGGGCGTCTCCCCGCTGGGGGGTGTGTACGGGGAAGTGTCGTTCGTCGGCATGACGGCCTCTCGTGCGAGGGTTGACAAGGCGCTCTGGTCCTCGGAGTTGAGGCCCAGACGGTTCCAGTGGAAGATCACGTGATGGGCGAGGACGGCCCGCAGGCCCCTGCCCAGCAGCCCGTGGCTGTTGAGGTCCGCGAGGGCGCGGCCCGCGTTCTCGAAGGCGGTGATCCAGCCGGTGAGGTAGGTCAGCCGTCCGTCGCGCATCGGCGTGCTGCTCGGCGAGACGTCGACGGTCATCAGGCGGCGCACGGCCTCGTGCCGCCGGGCAGGCGTCTGCTCGGCGGCGGGCCGCTGTTCGGCGACCTTCGCCCAGACGTCGCCCTGCTCGAACATGTCGAGTCCGGCTGCGCGCATGGCGACGCTGGGAAGCAGGACACCGAGTTCACGCCAGCCGAGGGCGCGGCCGGTACCCGGGCCGAGGACGTGAAGGCTGTCCTGGTGGAACAGGGTGTGCGCGACGTCCATGGCGGCGGGACCGCCGAAGGCGTTGGTCTCCGGCTCGTACAGGCCGGAGTACCAGGCACGCACGAGACCTTCGTCGAGCAGCGCGACCAGGACCGCGTCCAACCGGTCGGCCTGGCTGGTCGGTTCGAACCGCAGGCGCCAGGCAGGTGCCTTCCGGATGAACGCCCAGCGGCCGAAGACGCCGCCGTCCGTCAGGACCGGGAGGAGCCGTTCGGCGGCGATGCCGTCGGCGGCGGAGCGGTCGGTGAACTCGATCAGGCGTTGCGGCCACTCGGGGCAGGGCATGAGTCGGTCTCCTCAATTAATTGATCAGCAGACTGGAGGCCCAGCCCGGAGCCCCCGACGGCCCGGCCAGGACGCCGTGCAGGGCGAGAGCAACGCCGGCGGCGCCCTCCAGGAACCCGATATCGCTCTCGCTGGTCGCGGGCAGCATCGAGTGCACGGGGTCGCTGTCGAGGACGCGGCCGACGAGGGCGGGAACGGCCGCAGTCAGTGCCTGGGGGGTGAGGGCATCGGAAGCGGCAGCCTGGGCGGTGAGCGCGAGCCCAGCGAAGCCGTGGCAGAGCGAGGCGTCGACCGTGCGGTCGAGCTGGGCGGGATCGCTCAGCGCCCGAAGGAGGGCGTCCTCGGCCACGCGCTGGCGGCCGATGTCCTCCAGGGCCAGGCCGGCGAGCTGCTGTGCTCGCGCGAGCCCGGCGGTTCCGTAGCACCATGACGGCCGCAGCGGGCCCGGGAGGGTACAGACGCCGGTGCGCAGCTCGGACCGCCGGACGTAGTACGGCCACCTGGGGCCGGTGGGTTCGTCCTGGCGCCACCGATCGAGCCAGTCGCAGATCCGTCGGATCGCCTCCAGCTGGCCGTCGACGAGGAGGCCGTGCAGCGCGGCGCGGGACAGGGCGGCGAGTGGCCCGGCGACGCCGTGGGCCATGCCGAAGTTGGCGTGCCCACCGGGCCAGTCCGGGTCGAGCTTGCCGGACGGCGCGCGGTCGGTCCACCAGCCCGGCAGCACGTCGTCGCCGTCCTTCACGGGCTCGGTCAGCCGGACGAGGTAGGTCAGGACCTGGTGGATGAGGGGGTGCTGTTCACCGTCGCGGGTCATGAGCAGGGTCGCCATGCCGGACAGGCCACGGATGCCGTCGAACTCTGCGAGCGCGGGGAGCCGGCCGCGGTCGATCCGGTCGTGGGCAGCATCGAGCCGCAGTCGGACGGAGCCGGTGATGTGCTGGTCGAGGACGCTCAAGGCCCGGCTGTAGCGGCCTGTGCGCTCGGCGGCGAGGCGGAGAGCGAAGGCGAGGGCCGGGGCCCCGTGGAACAAGTGGCTGTCGGGGCCTCCGGCGGCGGGGCTGGCAGCGGCGCACGCCAGCCAGGCGTGCGCCTGCTCCCATGACGCCTGGCCGGTGCGGGCCCGTTCGATGTGGAGCAGTGCGACTCCGACGGCGCCGTAGGCCAAAGACTGGGGCATCCATCCCTGGACGAGATGCAGGTCCTGAGCGCGGTCGGGGGAGGCGAGGCGTTCCGCGATGGTGTCGACCGTCCGGCGGGCGACCTCGACGGCCTCGTCCGTGATCATGTCCTTGTGGCCTTCCAGGCGAGCGCGGCAGCACGGGTCAGCCGCAGGCAGACGCGTTCGTCGTCCTTGTCGATGCCGGCGGCGCGGATGTGGTGCACGTGGAGGAGGGAGTCGAGAATCCGGTCCTCGTCGTAGCCGGATGTCTGCTTCAGTTCGGCGCGGTAGGCCCTGATTGCCGAGTCCCGATCCGTCCACGAGCCGTGGATCGTCTCGCCGCCCTCTACAGCGCGTAGCCCGGCCCAGTCGAGGGTGGGGTCGGCGAGGCTGATCGCCTGGGACCGTACGGCTCGGTCGAGGGGCCGAGGGTCAGCGAGGCGGGTGTGCTTGATGATCCAGTCCATGCCGGCAGTGACGCTGCCGGTGAACGCGGAGGCGATCGACAGGAAGTTGGCCGCGGCCAGGGCCTGCGGGTGCGGGCGGGACGGCAGGGCGAAGGTGGTGGCGAGCGAGCGGGAGTCCGCGCAGAACACCGCCTCTGCCGCCGCCAGCGCGGGGCCTTGGCCCCAGCGTCCGGGTTCGGGGTAGGAGGTGGCGAACTGGATCTCTCGCAGCAGGCCCAGCTCGCGCAGGCGTGCAGCCCACGCTCCGATCCGGGCTGCGGCTTGTCCGAACTCGCTGTCCTCGGAGAGCTCGATACGGAGCCGCAGGTGAGGTGCGGGATCCCGGTAGCGCATGTACCACCACGCCGGTGGGCTGTCCCAGCGAGCCAGCAGCTCAGGCACGTGGTGGGCGAGGAGTTCGGGCTGCCGCTCGGCGTGCCCGTAGATCTTGGCCAGCAGCCAGCGGGAGGCGCCCGGGATGTGCCCGTGGGCTCGGGTCAGCAGCCGTTCCCGCGATACGGGCGGCAGGGACGGCCACTGCGGGGCGTCCGCTGCGGTCAGGGGGACGACGACCTCGTGGGCGTGCTGGTTCAGCCAGCCGTCAGGGTCCGGTGATCTTTCGACGAGCACCGCGACAGCCGCGTCCCGCAGGTGGGCTCGGACCAGCTCCAGGTCGGCGGCACGAGTGAGGTCGAGGGGCAGGTGACGGTCCTGCTCGACGAGGGCGACCGTGGCCGGCACACGACGCCGAGCCCGCCACTCGCTGAACGCTTGCACCCACTCGGCATCCGACGCCGCCTCGCGGGGGAGGTCCGAAGGGGCCAGCCGCCATCTGGCCGAAGCCAGCACGATGCGCCCCGCGCGAACCCGCGGCAGGTACGGCAGGTGTTCGGCAGCTCCCCAGGAAAATCCCACCACGGCGCAGGTGGACGCTCGCGTGATCTCCACCAGGAAGCGGACCAGCGGCGGTGTGTGGACGCGCAGCTCCAGGGCGTTGAACGTCAGCGGGTTCAGGCGGCAGCCCCGCGACAGCGACACCAGATACAGGCGGTGGGGGTCGCAGCCGACGGCCAGGTCCTCCAGCGGCAGCACCCCGTTGTTGGGCTGGCGGTGTTCGCCCACGCTGATGACGTCCGGCAGGATCTCGGGGGCACGCATCACATGGGCATGGGCACGGTCGACGGAGGCGAACGAGACCTGCGCCGGCTGGGTACCGGCGTCGCTGACCGGGAGGCCGGCGAGGACGTCGTGCGCACGGGCGCGGGCCGAGGTGTCCAGCAGGTCGAGGAACCGGCCCGTCAAGGTTCCGGCGCCCCGGGAGGCGGACACGTCACGCAGATGGAAGTCGCCCCGGGCGAGCGCGGACATGGACGAGGACTCCACGCGGAACTTCAGCTCTAGGTGGAGGGGGATGCGACGCAGCTCGGGGGCGTCGGCCTCCAGCGCCGCGACCCGCTCCTCGGTGAGGACGATCTCGTTGCGTCCCTCCAGCGCAGCCGTCTGGGCCAGAGTCAGCAGTCTCCGGTCCCGTGCGCTCAGGCCCTCCGGCGACTCCGGCTCGGAGGAGAGGAACCCCGCAGGGAAGCCGAGGCCCACGTCGGGGTCAACGAGATCGAGCACCGGCACCAGCGCACCGATGCCGTACCGCTCGAAGAAGCGGTTGTGGTACGCGTTCCAGGCCGGTGCTCCTGCCGGGTACGGCGACAGACGGGCCAGCAAGGTCGCCGCCGTCTCCGCTTCCCGGGCGACCCGATCCGGCAGCGTGATTGCACAGTCGGTACGGGAGTCCACAGCCACCGGCTGCACCACCTTGCTCAGCGTGGACATCTCGCTCCGCAAACGGGCACGGATGCTGTGCTGGGCCGCTGCTGGAGAGCGGTCGTATTCCGCGAACAGGGCTCGGATCGTTCGGAGGCGGGCCGTTGCCTCGGAAGCCCCCTCCAGTTGATCGGCTCCTACGGCCACGAGCTCGTCGACGAGGTGGCCCAATGCGTCGAAGACTCCCAGGGGCGCGTGCAGGCAGGTGAGTAGGACGCCTCGGCGCACAAGATCGCTGAGGAGCCCCGTCACCTTCGCCAAGGGTGCGCCCGGCAGCTCGGCCGCGATCTTCTGGACCAGGTCCTCACCACGAATCGGTGCGCGGGCGCTCTCGACCGCGATGCGGACGGGGGTGGTGTATCGCAAGGACAGTTCGGTGGCCGCTTTCCCGGAGGCCAGGTGAGGCGGGTGCGGAAGAACCAGTCGGCTTCCTCGCACGAAGGCCGTGTTGTTCACCATCAGCGGCAGCGCGAGCAGCAGATCCGGTACGGCTTCGAGTCGCCGGATCACCTCGTCGAGCCAGGCCGAGGACGCCCGTGCCACATGGTGGTGCTGCTTGCCCCAGGACACGGCAGGCACGGACGTGAAGGAGGCGGGAGCTACGCCCGAGAACAGGCCGAACGGTGTGGCGCGCCCCTGCGCGCGCAGGACGTACCGGGCCAGCGAACGGCACAAGCGGCGGGCCTGCTGCACCTCCGTGACCGTCCCGGTCAGCAGCTCTCGGACCTGTTCGGCCAGAACCGGACTGGCGTGCTCGATGGCTGCGGCCAACGGCTCCTGCGCCCAGACCTGCTCGGCCCACGTGCGCCAGGACGTCACGCTGGAGGCAGAAGAGGAAGCGGGCCACGGTGGCAGCGGTGTCGACGGGGTGTGAGCCAGACGGGCCAGGGCCGAGGCGGAGCTGCGGTAGAGCCTGTTCGGCTTTCGAGCCATCGAGTTCTCCCGTTCCAGCGGATGGGGTGGGGCGGTGCCCGGCTCACCAGGGACGGTGGTGGGCCGGGCACCTTCTAGCGGGTGCCGATGACCGGTCAGGCCACGGCGGTCGCGCACGGGCTGGAGCAGGTGCTGCCGCAGCCGTCGTCCGTGAGGATGACCGCGCTGGCGTCACCGTCGGCCGCGTCGAGAACCGTCACGTCCAGGTCGAACTCGTCGAGGTTGTTCATCAGGACCTCCAGGTCGCTGCTTGATCAGCCCGAGGGCTGGTGATGGGTGTGGTGGTGCCTGCTTCTAGGCGGCGGAGACGCACGAGTTGCCGCACGTCGCCATGCAGCCACCGTCGGAGCTGCCGTCGATGTCGGCCGCCGGCGTCTGGTCGACGACCCGGACGTCCAAGTCGAACGGGTCGGACACCGTGGCCGTGGGGAGACTGGTCACGTAACTACTCCTCTCTGTAAGCGATTTGCGAAGATCGGCCGGGTGCCGCGCGAGCCTAGTTGTGCCGTGCGCGCAGGGCTTGGTTCTTTCCGGCCATCCCGGTGATCACCACGCTGGTGATCACCGGAAGCCTGGGATGGGAAGCCTCCTTCACCGGTGCTTCCCGGTCCCGTTCGGAGACGGGTGAGTTGGACGAAGCCGGAGGGCTGGTCCGGGCGCGGACTCATTCGTTCACCTCGTCGCCTCACTCCTCGTACGCCACGCTCACGGACGCTCGTCCCTGGGAACGCGGGCGGCGAGCTCGTCCAGGCGTGCGGCGAGGATGTGCTCCGGCTCGCCGGCGATCGTGTCCAGGGCGACGAGCGCGGCCGCTGCGACGTCCGCCAGTGCCTCCCGCACGTCGTCCCACGAGTGCGTAGGGATCGGTCCGGGGTTCAGTCCGAGCGCGCCGTTCAGCGCTTGGGCCGCCACTCCGTACGACGTGCCGACCGCGAGGACTCGCGCCATCCGCACCTCGCGCACGGGCTCCGGCTGCTCCTGGTCCAGCCACTGCCGGAGCACGCTGACGTTGCCCCACTGCCGGTGGACCAGGTCCGTTTCTTCCACCGGGGCCTACGGGGGCCAGACGATCGCGGCGAACGCGACCACCGCGACGGCGAGGACGGCGGCGTAGGCCGCGGCTCCCCAGGCGAGCCAGGGAGCCGTGAGCCGGATCCGCCGCAGGGCCTTCCGCCCCGTCTCGCCGTCCGCCCAGGCGCGGAACCCGAAGACGCTGATGCTCATGGACACCATCTGTGCGGGTCGGCCCGTCTCCCTCCCCGTCGCGGTCTCCGGCTGCTTCGCCTCGAAGATGTCCACTAGGTGCTCTCCTTCGTGTTCGTGGGGTCAGGTGGCGGCGTAGCGCTTGGCGACGTGGTCCGCGATCAGCGCCTCGATCCGCTGGATGCAGGGCTCGCAGGTGTAGAGGGGGGCGTGGCCGTGGTCGGCGCTGTGTGCCGGCCCGAGCCAGAGGACGGGGAGGTCTTCCTCCTCGCACTTCCAGCACCGGCCGGTCGTCCACGTGAGGCCGGCGGTCACCGGGCCACCCCCCAGACGATGGCCGCCGCGAGGCCGACCAGCCACGCCAGGTAGACCGCTCGCCGCGCGCTGTCGCTCACAGGTCCTCCAGGGCGTTCCGGAGGTCGGCGACGTCGCGGCAGGGTCGGCAGGCGTACCGGACCCACCCGGCCCCGCTCATCTGCTCGCCCCAGGCCACCACCTTCACGTCGCGCGACGGCGTGCTGCAGAACGAGCAGACGGCGACGGGCCCGAGGGCGCTGGCCGTCTCCAGCGGGCCGAGGACCGCCTCCAGGACCGGCCGGAGGTCGCCCGGGGCGGTGAAGAGCGGGGCGTCGTCCAGGGGGAAGCGCATCCAGCTCAGCGAGGCGCAGCCGTCCGGGCCCGGGACGAGGACGTCCGCCCCGGTCCGGTGCCACTCGACGGCGGCGCCGCTCAGGTCCGGCCAGTCCTCGCCCGCGCCGGGCGGTAGGAAGAAGGTCGCGCGGTTCAGGCCCGCGTCGCCGAAGGCGGGGCCAGCTTGGTCGCCGAGGGCGGCGACCAAGAGTCCGGCCCAGTCCAGCGGCACCGTCAGCGCGCTCCACGTCTCGTCCACGGTCAGCATCGCGAACGGCTTCTCCGGCAGGTACGGCCGGACGGGGGCGGTCATCGTCGGCTCCCTGCTCCGAGGAGACCGGCACGCTCGGCCTCGCTGACCAAGTCGACAACGCGGACCCTGGTGAGCTGGACGATCGCACGCTCGGCGAGCATCCACCCCAGTCGCTCGGAGCCGTACGACGTCTCCGTGCGCTGCACCGGGACGACCGTGCCGCGCGCGGGGGCGTGCAGGATGCCGGCGACGCCCCACTGACGGGGCCGGGCGACCCGGGCGGCGGTGTAGCCCTCCAGGAGGTGGCGGCAGTGGCTCACGGACTCCCAGGCGCACGCGATGTGGAGCGGGGGATTCTCGGTGCGCTCTCCCTCCGTCATGGGGTCCTGCGTGCCGGACTCGGCATCCGTGCCGCCGAGGTACAGCGCACCGCCCCGGGCCGCGGCCTCCTCGGCGACCGACGTTCCGCACACCTGACACCACTGATTCCACATTGCCGTCCGCTGCCGGACGGGGTGCAGCGCCTCGAAGACGGGCTCCCCCCTGCCCTGCGCGCGGGCAAGGCGGCGCCACAGAGCGCCCTGCCACCGGCAGGCGGCATCGGCGACCGGCTCCGCGTAACGCAGGACGCCGCCCGCGCCGACGACGGCGGGGCTGATGTCCTCCTCGCCGGTCCAGCGGGCGACGTACGGGACACGTAAGCCGCGATGGACGGGCAGGGTGTGAAGGCTCAAGGCGTTTCCCAATAGAGGAGTAGGGAGCCCTCCGCCAGGGCCACAGCGTGGCACGGGGGACCTGCGCCAGGAACGTCCTGGCGGAGGGCAGTTGGTGGGGCGGGCCGACCACCGGCCTGTCGTGGACGGGACGTGTCCGGTGGCCGGGTGCGTGCCGATCGGCGACGGTCACGCACCGCCCCCTCCGGGCTCGCTTGGAGAGGGTCCCTTTCCTGGCCGGCTCCGCCGTCGAGACGCGGCCAGGACACCTACGAGAGGGCCAGCTCCGCCCACACCCGCTTCCCCCAGTGCCGGTGCTCGCAGCCCCAGCACTCGGAGAGCGCGGCGACGAGGGCCAGGCCGCGGCCGCCCTCCTCGTCCGGCCCGGCCTGCACCAGGACCGGCGGACGCTGGTCGAGGTCGGTCACGGCGACCTGGACGCGGTCGTCCTGGACGCGGGTGACGACGGCACGGACCGAGGAGCCGCACGTACGGGCGTGCAGCACGGCGTTGGTGACCAACTCGGAGACGATCAGCTCGGCGCTGGTAGTCAGCTCCGGCAGCCCCCAGCAGGCGAGGACAGCGGCGACCAAGCGCCGCGCGACGGCGGCCGACTCCAGGTCGCACGGCAGCACACGGGACTGGGACGGGTCGTCAGCGGAGAGGTAGAACTCCGGCCGCCGGCGGACGGGGGTCTCAAGCATCCTTGCCCGCCTCCTCTGCCGCGGCCTCCGAGCGCCGGATCCGGCCCCGTTGCACGAGCCATCGGACGATACCCGGGTCGCAGAGAGCGGCCGGACCCTCCATGGGCGCGACCCACCAGGCCGCGCACCTCGGGTCAGGCTCGGAGATGGTGGTAGCGGGGACGCCCAGGAAGAAGTCAGCGCCCAGGCATTCCGTGTCGGGGACGTTCCATCGGCGCGCGGTGCTGTGCGGCGTGAGTGCGTAGTACGCCTGGCTGTTGCCATCGAAGAAGCACGGGCCTTCCAGGGCAGTCCGCAGGTAGTCCGCTACTGCGCCACGGCCGGCGGTTCCAGCGGCGGCGTGGACGATGTCCGCCGGGATGCGCACGGCAGAGAAGATGGTGCCGCAGCGCAGCAGGGCCACGCCGTACTCGTCCCATTCCTGCCGGGCCACGCTGGCGTCGCGCGCGGCGAGCATCAGCCACGTCTCGGCGCCGACGTCGCGGCTGCGACGCGAGTGGACGAGCACACCGGGCTCCGTCTCCATCGGTCCATGGATCAAGGCCGTCACAGTACGGCTCTCCCGCCGGAGAAGTTGGGGGCCGGCTGCCCTCCGGTCTGTCCGGAGGCGTCTTCCACCGCCGCCCGAAGCGCAGCCGCAGGGGTGAGGAGCCGGTCGTCGCCGGGGCAGATCCGCCAATGCGGCCCGGGGCCGACGGTACGGCGGGCGGGCGGCACGGCCAACGTCGCCCCGGCCGAAAGCGCCCGAGTGTTGGCGGTGCCCCAGCCCTCCGCCGAGCCAGCGGGAAGCAGCCAGTAGAGGGCCGTCCCGTCCTCGATCACGGCGCCGCTGCGCGCGCCGAGGATGTCCAAGGCGAGGAGGCCGACGCTGCGCGGGATCCCGACGGCGTCCCACTCCGCGCCGACGATCCTCGGCTCACACGCGGTCGGCAGGTCCGGGTCAGCCATCTACGTCCCCTCTCCAGTAGGTCGATGGCAATACCTTGGTCCTCAACTGCCAGACCTACGAGGACTTTCAGAGGTCTCTCGAAGCCAATTACCGGACTTTCCCTCACTCGTTGGGGGGATTCCTGGCATTCGGCAGGACTCTTCCGCACACTGGTGCTGCACATCGCATACGGAGGTGAGAGACGTGGAGAGCGAAGGCAACGTGAAGCTTCGCGCGGCCCGGATCGCGGCAGGCTACGGCACCCAGGAAGCCTTCGCCGACGCCGTCGGAGTGGCCGTCCGACAGGTACGGCGCTGGGAGTCGGCCAACCCGCCATGGCCGAGGGACGCGGTCCAGCGCGCGCTGACGAGCCTCCTCGGCCAGGACATGGAATCCCTCGGCTTCACCCCACCGGCCGGCGTCCCCGGCCAGCGGGACGGCCAGGCCCGGGAACTGCCGAGGACCCAAGGCATGGTCACCGTGCCCGTGCCCGGCACCACGCTCCAGCCAGCCACGGCAGGCGAGGACTTCGCCGACGTCACCCGCAGACATCGCCGCCTCTACTGGACCGTGGCTCCGGCGACCCTCCACCCGGCGGTCGTCGCCCACGCCACCCTCGGCTGCGCACTGCTCCCCGAGACGGCCGGGGTCACCCGGCGGACGGTCGCGGCCGCGCTCGCGGAGTCCTTCCTCCTTGCGGGGAGGATCGAGTTTTTCGACAGCCAGAAACCGGCAGCGGCCAAGGAGACGTGGACCCGCGCGCTCCAGGCAGCCGGCCAGGCAGATGACCAGCTCCTCGGCGCCGCGATCCTCGCGCACACCGCCTTCGTCCCGGGATGGGCCGGCGACCGGCAGGCCGCAGTGGAGAGGATGACGGCCGCGCGGACGTACGCCCGGCGCGGGTCTGCATCTGCCGCGCTCCTCGCCTGGCTCGACGCCGTCGAGGCCGAGTGCGAGACCCGATGCGGCCACACCCAGACTGCGCTCACCCTCCTCGGGCACGCCGAGGACGTGCTCGCTGCCGGCACCGAGCACGACTCACCGGAGTGGCTGGACTGGTTCAGCCCGATCCGGCTCGCCGCCTTCAAGGGGCACACCCAGCTCACTGCCGGGCATCTGCCGCAGGCGCGCGCGACACTGCTCCAGGTCCTTGAGGGCCTGGAGCCGAGCGAGGACAAGCAGCGCACGGTGGTCCTCGGCGATCTGGCCGCCGTGGAGGCCGCCGACCGCAACCCGGAGAAGGCGTGCGAGTACGCCGTCACCGCCCTCGACCAGCTTCGCAAGACCTGGTACAGCACGGGTATGGACCGGGTCCGTGAAGTACGGCGCGCGCTCGCACCGTGGCAGCACGAGAACTGTGTCCGTGACCTGGACGATCGGCTCTACGGCTGGGAGACGACCGTCAGCGCCCTCGGTCGTTGAACTGGATGATGTTGCCGGACAGCTCCGCGAGGCTCTCGACTCGGAAGGTCGGGAGCTTCTCGGCTTCCTCCGTGTTCCACTGGATCGTCGCCCATGGGCCACGGTGGACGAGGGCCGACTCCATCCCGGCCTGCACGGCTGGGCGCAAGTCGTTGTCCACGCGGTCGCCGACGTAAAGGATCTCGCTGTTCTCGAAGGGCACGACCTCGGCGAGCCGTCGGAAGAACTCGACGTCCGGCTTGGACGCGCCCCAGTCGTCGGAGGTGCCGATGAAGTCGACGTCCTCGGTGAACAGCTCGCGCAGGATGCGTCCCGCCCGTACGGTCTGGTTTCCGGCGATGCCGAGCCACAACCCGTCAGCGCGGAGCTGCGCGAGCGCGGGACGTACGTCCGGGTACAGGTCCTTCTCATCGAAGTGCTCGGGCTGGCCGGCGTTGGCGCGAGCCTCGCGCTGTTCGTAGAGGTCGAAGCCAGGCTCAAACTCTTGGAAGACGTCGCGGTAGTCACGCCCCTGGGCGATCACGGCGCCGAACATGGCCGCGAAGGTGTGGCGCGGCACCTTGAGCCAGTCGGCCCACGTGCCGTACTCCCTGGTCTCGTCCACCAGGCACTCACCGACGTCGAACACCACTGCACGAATCATGCGGCGATCCTACGGACTTAGATCACCGGGTGTCAGGGGAAGCCCCCGGCCGACCCCGGGAACGGCAGGGCCTGACCGCCCGCGGTTGAAGGTCGCGACGTTACGTCCCCTCGATCGGGCCGCCGGTCCAGAGCGGCGGCGCCCGCATGTCGCTGGTCATCGTCGAATTCGCTCCTAAGATCCTCTGACCTGGGCCTTTCCAAGGGGGTGTAACAGATTTCGGCGGGCGGCGTACTAGACGGCGGGACTCCACCTCGGAGCCCACCCTGTACCCCGCACAAGGAGATGCCCCTCTTATGTCGGCTCTTGCTGTCGCCATGCCCGCGTACCTCGCCCCGATGACGCTCTCGGAGCTGGACGCCCTGATGGTGAGCACCACCGGCCCCAGCGCCCACGTGATCGAACTCCACCCCCAGCTTGCCGCCCGGCTCCTGCGCCGCAACAAGCACAACCGGCCCCTGCGCCAGACCGCTGTCGAGGACTACGCCCGCGATATCGAGTCCGGAACCTGGCTGCTCAACGGCGAGGCGATCAAGCTCGACGTGCGCGGCAACGTCCTCGATGGCCAGCACCGCCTCCACGCGATCGTGAAGGCCCAGCGGCCGGTTACCACCTTCATGACCTGCGGCCTGCCCACGGAGACCCAGTCCACGATGGACTCCGGCCGGCGCCGCACCGTGGCCGACGCCCTGTCCCTGGTCGACGAGGACAACTCCACCACCGTCGCCGCCATCCTCGGTCGCGTCTGGGGCTGGAAGCAGGGTGACCGCAAGTTCACCCGCCGCAGCCGCCCCACCACCGCTGAGTCCACGGCGCTCCTCGCCGAGCACCCCGAGATCCGGCGCTCCGCCGAGATCGCGCTGCGGACCTACACCGCCTTCCCGCACATTCCGCCGTCGGCGCTCGGCACCGCGCACCACCTGTTCAACGCGATCGACCCGGCCGCCGCCACCTGGTTCTTCCAGCGCCTCGGCGACGGCGCCGAGCTCCGCAGCGGTCACCCCATACTCGCTCTCCGCGCCCGCGTCACCTCCGAGCGCGCTAAGGAGGGGCAGATCGTCTGGGCCCGGCACCTGGCCTACCTCGTGACCACATGGAACGCCCACCGCGGCAATCGGAACCTCTCCCGCCTGATTCTGCGCCCTGGCACCCCGGTCCCCACCCCGAAGTAGTCCCGAACCGCACAGGAGATGCCCCTCCCATGAACACCACCCTCGCGAGCACCCCGCCCGCGATCCTCGCCGCCGCTTCCGTGTACGCGCGCGGCGGCGAGCAGGTCGCCCCCGAAGTCTTCGACCTGCACCTGGCCGACGTCGCCGAGAACGCCGCCTGCTCCCTCATCCGGCACCGCTTCCGTGTCGGCTTCCCGCACGTCGCCTACCACGAACTCCTGTCCGCGGTGGCGGCCCTGCGTAGCATCCTCGGCTTCTCCCCGTCCCCGACGGCCCGAGAGGTCATGGAGTGGCAGGACCAGCAGCGCATCGTGCACGCCGCCGCCTTCCGGGCCCCGAAGACGTCATACGCCGTCCGGTTCGTCAACGGCCCGTACCGTGGCGTCGAGATGGCCCTCGACGGCCCGACCGTTGCCTACCCGGACCCTGCCGACCCGCTCGGGCACCTGGCCACCAGCCGGTGGATCGCCGGGCCGCCCGCCTACGTCGTGTTCCCGATCGTGTGGGGCGACACCGCGTACCCGGGGCACGGCACCGTCCGCTACCGGCGCGAAGACCGCCCCGACCGCGACGGCATGTGGCTCTTCCGGCTCCGCACGGAGGACCCCGCGCCGCCGGAGGGTGCCCGCCCGCACATCACCGTGCCCTCGGCGAAGGGGGACCGATGACGACCACCGTCGCCGCCCCCGTCGAAGATGAACACGTCTACATCCGGCTCCAGGCCCCGGCCGCCGAGAACCTGGCCCTGGCCGCCGGCTTTCCGGTCTTCCCGCCACCGCTGCCGAACACGGCCGTGAAGGTCCGCGACGCAGTGCCCTGCCCCGCCTGCGGCCTTGGCCGCCTCTCACGGTCCTGGTGGATGGGAACCCGGACTCTCGTCGCCGGATCAGCCTGCCAGCGCCAGCACGTGTTCATCATGAGGCTCCCCCTGCCCGTTGTCCGGACCGAAGCGTGAGCGCGCTCGCCGTCGAGACCCCGGCGCCGCCCGGACGGGGCCGGTTCATCGTCCGGACCGCAGGACGCCTGGAACTCCACATCGCTGCGTCGACCGTGAAGCTCCCGACCGCCGCGATGTTCACCGTGCCGCTGGAGTGCCGACCCGACCCCGAGACCGCGCCCGGCGTCCGACCATGGCACGGCCCTCTCGACGAGAACCGGCTGTGCCCGGACTGCCAGAGCTCCCTTCGCGCGGAACCCACCGCGCCTCCTGTCGGTGCGCCTGAACCGAGAAGCCGCCCGGCACCGGCCACCGGACGCGGACTCTGGCCCACCTGCTGACCCCCACCAGCCCGTTGGACACCGTCCCAACACAAGGCGCTCCTTGAGGGCGATCACCGACAACGCGACCGCACACCGCGGTCGCGCTTCGGCGTTCCCGGGCTCCCTACTCCCGAGCGACTTCCAGCTCAGCGCCCAGCGCCCAGCGCCGAGAGCGTGGGCAGCAGCGTGCCGTAGCCGCGTTGCAGGTGGTAGACGCCCTCGATGGTCGAGACGCCCTCCGCCGCGAGGGCCGCGATCACCAGGGCTGCGACGGCCCGGATGTCCTGGCCGGCCACGCGGGTCGCGGTGAGGCGGGACGGACCGTGCACGACATCGCCGCCGCCCTCCGCCACACCGCCCGCTGACCGCCCTCGGCTTCACCCGCTGAACCCAGACAGGATCACTACGCGCAAAGACCCTGGCCTCAAGGACCCCCCCTCGATACCGCAGACTGATTGTTCCTCATGCAGGCGTCTGGGAGGATCACGCGGGTGGGTTATGTGAGCGGGTACCAACGTCGTGACGGTACATATGTACGAGGTCATCAGCGCCGTGGGGCCAATGACGGGGATGACGGCATCGGGCTGGTCTTGCTACTCTTGCTCGTCGCTCTGCCTTTCCTGCTCAGTTACTTCTTCATACGCGCCGTCCATCGATCACCTCGCTGGAACCATGCTGTACGTGCGGCGGTCGTCACGTGCGTCACGGGATTCCTGGGTATTGGGACGTTCATCGCTCACAACATCTATGGCTCGGCCGTCTCGGATCTGGCTTTCGACCAGATGCTCTACGCGGATGATCCCACCAGTACCTTCGGCCAGTACGAGACGAGCAGCGCTGCCGCCGCAGTCGATCACGACCGGGCCTGGTGGATTTTCTTCCTGACCGCGCTGCTCGTTACCGCCGTGTGGGCGGCCGTGGAGTGGTTCGTGGCCGCGCAACACACGCCTGGGAGCGCCGCCGCCCAGCAGCCGCGGGCGGAGTTGCAGGAGCCCCGTGTCTCTCGCAGCCTGTTCCTCGCGGCCCTCGCAGCCGGGCCCGGTCTGATCGCGCGCTCGACCTCAGTGCGGCGTTCCGCGAGGGAGGCAGCTGCGGCACATCCCGACCCGGAAAGCTTCGCCGTGCTGGGACAGGTCGAGCGGCTGTGCGACGCGATCGAAGGATTCCATGCCAACCTCAGGTTGGGTGCTGTCGCTGAGGAGGACAGCCATGCCATCGTTCTCGCCCTGAGTGAGGCGAATCGGCACGCGGTCGAGGCGTGGAACGCCGCATCGGTTCTCGCCGGAGGCAACGACTCCGCGTCCATCGCGGCTTTGGTGACGGAACTCACGTCGATGCTCGAAGCCCTCCAGCAAGGCATTGAAGCCAAGTCGGGGGCCGGGTCGGTCGTACGGTCGCCCCACGGTATGCGTCGGCACCCCGTCCTGTTCGGCGTGGCGGCGGTCCTCGGCTCGGCCGTATTGACCGTATCGCTCAGCTCCATCGATTCGGCCGGCAGTCACGCTGCCGCCCCAGCCGATTCCGCCGACCCTGCGAGCCCAGCCGACCTCACTGACACACCAGGCGCTGAATCGGTCGCGGCGCCGTCCACCTCACCTGCCTCGACGCCGATGCCCTCCGACACCTCTTCGGTCGCTGCCACCGTTTCGGATCCGGCCCTGGCCGACAGTTCTCCCAACGCCGGCCCCACCGTGAGCGACGAGGCGTCATTCGACTGCGAACCGGTCAAGGATCTGCCTGATCCCTGGGGATGTCTGGTGGACGTCAGCAACACGACAACCGCAGCACACCTCTACCTCGTCACCGCGAGGTGCCAGGACGCCACCGGAGCTGATTGCGGCACGTACCACTTCCGAATAACTGTCCCCGCAGGCCAGGTTGGGATCAGCAGTTTTCAGCCGATCTCCTACAGCGGCGATTCGGAGCCGAGGCTGACGGCCACTGCCGTGACGGTCCGATGAGGACGTCGGGCGCGCCTCGTCAGCAGGGTCCCCGGCAACCGGGGCGTTCAGCCTGTGATGCTGACTCTCGCTTTGGTGCCTGATCGGCTTCTTATCGTGGTGTCGATGAAAGCGGAGCTTGATTGGTCGTTCCTCGGTATGCGGGTGAGACGGCACCGGACGCCTCTTGTGAATGCCCAGCGCAGCAAAGCGAGAGTCAGCACCTACAAGCGGGTGCGGCGCGGTCACGGCACCGGGACGAACCAAGCCGCAGGCTCGTCCTTCTCGACCACCGCGATGATCTCCCGCATCCGCTCGCTCATCGGCGGCAGCGCATCCAGCGCGAACCAACTGACTTCGACCGACTCGTCATCGCAGACCCGGGCCGCCTGACCCGGGTCTGCCGGGCGGCACGCGAAAACGATCTCCAAGTATTGAGCCCGGTCCCCGTTGGGGTGCTGTACCGGCGGGGAGTTTGTCACCGCTGCCAGACGCTCGACCACCACCCGCACTCCGGTCTCCTCTTCCACCTCCCGCGCCACCGCGACAGCCGGGGCCTCGCCCGGCTCCACGATCCCGCTCAGCGGCGTCCACAGGCCGGCAGCAGACCTGCGTTGCAGCAGCACCTGCCCGCATTCGTCGCGGACGACAGCGACCACCCCGGGAAGCCACAGCAGACAATCAGGGCCGACCACCCGCCGAAGATCTGACACAAAATCAGGAATCATGCCCGTACCCTAGGCGCCCCGAGTGCCGGGGTGGCCTTTCCGAGCACTCTGCCGTGCCCAACACCACCGTGCGCCCCACCGGAACGCGCGACGCTAACCCCGCTCGACCTCCACAGTGCGCGGACCTGCCTGACCAGGCAGTTTCTCAAGCACCCAGGAGGAAGCACCCATGACCGCATGGACCCCGAAGCTCACCAATGTGACCGGCACCGACGGCACCCGCGGCTCCGGCCACTACGCCGTCTCGAACGGCATCTGCACCTTCACCGCCATGATCGTCGCCTACAAGGAGACCAACTCCGCTAGCGACGCCGGCTTCGGCATGACCCTGCCGGTCCCGGCCGCCACCGGCTCCCGCGTCATCTTCCAGCTCAGCCTCGACGGCCGCAACGCCGACCACGGCACCTGGACCGGCGAGGCCCTGATCTACTCCGGCTCGACCGGCAAGCAGATCGACCGCCTGCGCGTCACCGGCACCACCAACGGCGCCGCGCTCCAGAACATCAACCACTTCTACGGCGATGCCGAGGGCGCGACCGAGGCGGAGATCGTCACCGTCTCCGGCTCGTACGTCGTCGCCTGAGCTGAACGCCCCGGAGGGCCGCCGGACTCCCGTCCGGCGGCCCTTCCGCATACACGCCGCCCGAGACGCCGTGCTCAGGAGGCGCCGACGCCCCAGTCCGGCATCGGCGTATCAGCGGGCAGACGCTGCTCGGCCTCCTCGGCGAGAGCCACCAGGACATCTGCTTCACTTCGCAGCTCCTCCGCTCGCTCCCGCAAGATCTGTGCCCGAGCCAGCTGGACCGAGGGGTGGTAGTGAGCGACGAAGTACCCGCTCCGTCCACCCTTCAGGTAGCCCTCCTCGACGAGCCGACCGCACGCCCCGGTCACCTCCTTCACGCCGTACTTGAACAGGCGTCCCATGTCGTGCTGGCTCAAGAATCTCTCACCGGGACGGAACATCCTGACGAGCCACGTCCGCAGCGCACGGTAGGCCGCTTCCGTCGGAGTCATCGTCCCCACGGAGTACAGGCGGTAGCCCTCGTGAAGGGTCACCACGCCCTCCTCTGCGAGCTGCTCCAAGGCGGAGCGGACGACGCCCGACGACGTCGACAGCTCCTCCGCGATCTTCCCTACGGCCGGAAGGTGTTTGCCGGGCTCGGGACACGACAGGCGTACCCAGTCGCGTATGGCGCTCACTTCTCCCGGAGTCACCTGAACCTGGACGCGCCCGGTCTCCATATCCGCTCCCATTCCCTGCGGCGGCCTCAACGGAGACAGCCTGTTCGGTCAGGAAGCGCTGGCGCCAGCAGGTTGCAGAAGGTTGCGGCCATCTCGTACGAGGACTCCGATTTCTTGCGCCTCCTTGCGGCCGGAACCACCGGGATTCCCCGCCGACCTGCCGCTGCCCGAGCGTGACCTCCAGAGCGCGAGTCCGGTTCTCACGGCGTGGACGATGACTACCCCTACAGCGATGAACCGCGCCTGCCGCTGATCACCCTGAGCGAGGCGCACGAGACGGTCGCCCTGCTCCTGCACCTCGGCGACGAGAGCACCGACGAGGGCCGCCGTGCAGTTCAGCTCGCGTCCGACATCGCCCTACGACTCCCGGAGCCCAAAGACCCAGCCTCCACGGGAAGCTGAACGCGGGCCCCGCGCCGGGGCGTCAACCCAGTCGACGGTCGTCCGCGCAGTCCGGGCACGCAACGGCTTCGAGGTCGGCGCAGACCACACAGTCCTGCTCCCCGCCCCCACCGTCGCACGCGGCCGGCGCGTCGGCGAGGTCGAGCCCGCACAACGACCAGTCCGGGGCGCAGCAGTAGGTGTGGACGATCGAGGGGGCCGTCGCAGCAGGGAGTTCTCCGCGGACCCGCGAGATGACAGTGCGGGTCGCATGGTCGAGGGCTGCGAGGAACGGATCCATGGCGAGTAGCGTAACGACTCCCAAGGAGGACAGAGGCGGGGTTTACGGGGGCGAGGGATCGCTCCGGAGGGTGAGGCGGGATCGTTTCCTCTGGGGCCGTTCGGGTGGTGGTCGTCCTGCAGGCGTATCCGGGGCGGACATAGTGGCCGCCTGTAAGGACGTCCCCTGAGGGAGCAATCGCATGAAGAACCTTCGAAAGGCGCTGACTGTCGTCGTCGCCGCAGCAGCCCTGTCTACCGCGTTCGCGTCGCCCGCTCAGGCAGGGCGAGGAACTTTCGCCTTCTACGTGGACGGGTGGTTCGGCGGATTCGAGTTCGTCGATCCCGAGGACGGCCGTTGCTACAACCCCATCTCCGAAGCAAACCACGCGACCAACCACACCGACCGCCTTGCCGTTCTGTACCGGGGTACGGACTGCCACGACGACGCGGTCGTGACCTTCCTCCCGGCGGGGGTGCAGGCCCCCGACCGCTTCGGTTCGGTGAAGTTCCTAGTCGGGTGAGACGGTGTGTGGTGCGTACGGGTGCCCGGCCGGGCTGCTGCCTCAGATCACTTGAGCGACAGCTCTAGTTCAGCAGGCCTCGGCGGCGCGGCCTGTGCAGGGGCTCGGGCTCGTACAAGGCGAGGAGGACGGCTTCGGCGCGGTCCGGCGACTTCATGCCGCGCGCCTTCATGGCCTTCTTGCTCTCGATCTGGGTGTAGCCGCTCGTAGTCGACAGCAGCTTCGGCGTCGACAGCTGCGCGGCGGCCTTCTTGTCGACGTGGAGCCGCAGCCGGCCCCGGCCCGAGGACGGATCGGGCTGGAGCAGGGATCTGGTGGCCAGCCACATCTCGTCTCGCTTCCGCCACGGCCGCATGACCGCTCCGGGGTCGTCCTGGCTGGGAGACTCCGACACCATGACGCCGACGATCTGCGCCGTATGCTGCCCGGTCTCCGCCCAGCGTTCGAGCATGCTGACGACACCGTGACCGATGCCGTTCTGGTCGACCTTGACCCGGACCGGGTGCGGTGAACCGAGAGCGTCGGCGAGCCGCTGTGCCGCCCGTATCTCCTCCAAGACTTTCTCGGCGACGGAGACCTGGTTGTCGTTCGCCGCGCCGGCGGAGGCGTGCCGGAATTCGAGCGCGTCTCCGACCGCGCGGTAGACCGTGAATTCATCGCCACCGTCGGCGGCCACGTCCACACCGAGGCGAACCCACGCCCCGTCGCGCACAGTGTGGGTGGCGGTCTCGCCCTCCAGGCCGAGGTCGCTGATCCGTCGCCAGCCGTCGCCGACGGGGTCCTCGAACGCCATGGCGGACTCGACCCAGCTCGGCGGGATGACGACGCCGCCACCGCCCTTTGGGAACCGGGCGAACACCTTCGCGATCACATAGGGGTGGTCTTCGCCGTACGAGCGGATGGTGCGGTCGACCCAGTCCTGGTCGGGCATGTGGTCGGCGAGCGAGTGCCGCTCCACTCCGGCCGGACAGTCCGTGCAGTACGGGGCGCGCTCCCCGGTGATCGCGGGGGAGTCGAGGGAGGAGATCGGGATCGTAACGGTGGTCGGCTCAGCCGGGTCGTCGCCCTCGACGCACAACTCCTCGAACCACGAGGCCGGGTCGTCCATCGCCGGGTTGCCGATGGCCAACATGGCGGCGTGGCCGCCGGTGAGCAGGTTGTTGGTGCCGTGCCCGATCATCGGGGCTATGCCGCCCGCCTCGTCGACGATGAGCAGCAGGTGCGGCATATGGATGCCCTGCATCGCGGCCTCATCGTTGGCCGGGGCCGAGAAGCCGTAAGCGGCGACCACGTCGTTCCCGTACGGGTCGGGCATCTTGTACTGGACGGTGTCGCAGTACCCCGGCAGGCCGGCGCGCGGGACGACCTTCCGGATGTGCGGCCAGAGCTGCCGCTGCACCTGCCGGAACCTTGTCGCCGTCGTGATGCACAGCGCGGTCCCGACCGGGTACACGTTGGTGAACCAGACGGCCGCGCGGGCGGCCAAGTGCGTCTTGCCGACACCGAAGCCCGCAGGTACCGCGACCCGCTTGTGATCGACGATCGCGTCGAGCACGGCCCGCTGCTTCGACCACAGACTCTCGCCGAGAACGTCCTCGACGAAACCCGATGGTGAGTCCCGCCAGAGGCCGTACAACGAACCGGTGGCCCGCTCGACCTCCGTCATCACCACCGCCCGCTCACGGGCCGTCAGGTGGTGCTTGAACGCGTTACGGCGCTCGGTGGGCGGCAGGCGCAGGAGGATGTCGGCGACGTTCGCCGCGTCACGGGAGACGACCCCGGGGCGGGCGGACCGCAGCTGGGACGCCGGAGGGGCCACGGGGGTGGCTCTCGGCTGTTCAGGCTGCGTGCGGGACATGATCGGGAAGGTGCCGTTCGGCAAGTTCTTACGTCGCGGTCTGGCCGAGGGCCCATG